>CAZSSD010000001.1:0-40784 GCA_964609765.1 uncultured Candidatus Saccharibacteria bacterium
CCCGCCAGGTCGGCGTGCCGTACATCGTGGTTTATTTGAACAAGGTGGATATGGTTGACGATCCGGAACTTTTGGATCTGGTGGAAGCAGAAATCCGCGAACTTTTAACCAAATATCAATTCCCGGGCGATACCACCCCGATTATTCGCGGTTCAGCCCTGAAAGCCTTGGAAGGCGACACAACCGAGATTGGCGAAGCTTCTATTATGAAGCTTATGGAGTCTCTCGATGCGTATATTCCAGAGCCAACCCGTGAAGTAGATAAGCCATATTTGATGCCGATTGAAGATATCTTTTCTATTGAGGGCCGCGGTACCGTGGTCACGGGTAGAATCGAGCGCGGTATTGTCAAAGTTGGCGAAGAAGTGGAGATTGTCGGTTTGCGTCCAACCCAAAAGACCGTGGTGACCGGTATTGAAATGTTTAACAAGAGTTTGGATGAAGGTCGTGCTGGTGACAACGCTGGCGTGCTTCTGCGTGGTACGAAAAAGACCGAGGTTGAGCGTGGACAGGTTTTGTGTAAGCCGGGCAGCATCACTCCTCACACCGAATTTGAAGCGGAAGTTTATGTTTTGACCAAGGAAGAAGGCGGCCGCCACACTCCGTTTTTTAAGGGTTATAAACCGCAATTTTATATTCGTACGACTGATGTCACTGGTGAAGTGGAGTTGCCGGAAGGCCAGGAAATGGTTATGCCTGGCGATACTATCAATATCAAAGTTAAGCTCATTTCCCCCATTGCCTTGGAAGAAAAGCAGCGCTTTGCCATCCGCGAGGGTGGTCGCACAGTCGGCGCCGGTGTCATTGCCAAAATTATCAAGTAAATTAATAGTTTTAAGCCTCCGCTGCACCTCGGCGGAGGCTTTAAAATGGCCTTAAGTTCTAAATTGACTAATTAATTAAATTTTGATAGTATATTCAAGCATCTAAAATTCGCTCTTTATGACTACTACTACCGCTAAGGAAGAAAAAGCCAGAATTCGTATAAAAATACGAGCTTATGATCATAAATTGATTGATCAAAGCGCTCGTCAGATAGTTGAGACGGCTAGACGCAGCGGCGCGGAAATAACTGGCCCGGTACCCCTACCGACCGAAAAGACTAAGTATACGGTTTTGCGGAGCACCTTTGTACATAAGAATTCCCGAGAGCAATTTGAGATGCGCGTGCATAAACGTATTATCGACCTCTACAACCCCACACCTAAAACCATTGATGCCCTTACGAATTTAAACCTTCCGGCGGGTGTGGATGTAGAGATTAAGATGAGTTAGGGATACGTTATACAATTGAAAACGACCTAGAGTTGATCCATTGCCCCAAAAGGCTGGGCGTGGATATCGCTAGACCCAAGCAATCGGACTGGTTCGTATCAAACGAACACGATATGGGTCAGTCTGATTTCTTTTTATAAAAATTTTATGGCCAAGATGATACTGGGTACCAAGCTAAATATGTCGCAGACGTTTGATGCCACTGGCCGGGTTGTGCCGGTGACCGTAGTTCAAGCTGGGCCCGTAATCGTGGCGCAGGTTAAAAAGAAAGACAGCAAGGATAAGTATGGCGCCGTTCAAGTTGGTTTCGGCAAAAAGAGGAATCCAAGCAAAGCCATGGCCGGCCACGCTAAGGATTTAGGTGGTTTTAAACATATGCGCGAATTCCGCGTTGCTGGTGATGAGAATTTTGAGGTCGGCCAGGTACTTTCTGCCGCGCAGTTCGAGGTGGGTGATTATGTTGATGTGCAGGGAGTTATGAAGGGTCGGGGTTTTACCGGTCCGGTTAAGCGATATAATTTTCGGGGCGCGCCCAAGACCCATGGACACGACCATCCCCGCGCTGTCGGTTCTATTGGCCAGCGTTTTCCGCAGCATACTCTTAAAGGCCGCCGCATGGCCGGCCGTATGGGCGGCCATAATATTACAGTTAAGAATTTAGAAGTCATTGAAGTCGATGGCAAGCGCAATTTAATTGCCGTTAAAGGCACGGTGCCTGGCGCCAACGGCGGCTTGCTTAAAATAACGCAAAGTCGCAAATCACGTAACGCGTAGCACGTAACATATGTCAAAAGTACCGGTATATAATCAAACAGGTGAAAAGATTGAGGAGTTGGATTTAACTTCGGCTATTTTTGATATTGAACCAAAGGTGGAATTGCTGGAAGAAGCGGTCAGAATGCAGTTGGCTAATGCCCGTCAGCCTCTCGGCCATACCAAAACTCGTGCCGAAGTGCGCGGCGGCGGCCGCAAGCCATGGAAGCAAAAGGGCACCGGTCGCGCGCGTCACGGTTCGATTCGTTCCCCATTATGGTCCGGCGGCGGCGTTACTTTTGGGCCGCGCTCAAATCGCAATTGGCAAATTAAAATGAATAAGAGCGCCTATCGTAAGGCTTTATTTATGGCTTTAACCGACAAGGTTCGCAATAACGCCCTGATCGTGGTGGACAAGATGGATATTGACCAGCCCAAAACAGCGATACTGGCCAAGATTTTGAAGAATTTTTTGGAAAAGGTGGATGCGGCGCCCAGAAATGTTTTATTAGTGGTACTGCCGGGCAAGGACGGGAATTTGGAAGTAGCCGGAAAGAACTTGGCCGGAGCCCAGGTCACGCGCGCCAACAGCTTGAGTGTTTACGATATTTTAAGGTCGAACAATTTGGTTGTGTTAAAAGACGCGATTTCAACAATCGAGAAGACTTATAGCCGTAAGGAATAAATCATGAGCGTACTCGTTAAACCAATTATTTCAGAAAAGGCCGGCAGCTTAACTAAATTAGGGAAGTACGTTTTTGAAGTAACGCGCAAGGCCACCGCTTCCGAGGTCAAGAAGGAAATAGAAAAGGTTTATAAAGTTAAAGTCGTTTCCGTTAACACAATTGTCGTGGCCGGTAAAAATCGCCGTTATGGCCGAAGTGTCGGCAGAACCAGCGACCGCAAGAAGGCAGTGGTCACGCTCGTATCCGGTCAAACCATTGAAGGTATAAGCGAACCCGCATAAAAGGTTGAAATCTTAAATCCTAATTTCTAAATCCTAAATAATGTCCAAATTACAAGTTCAAAATTCAAAACGTTTCAGTAATTCGGATTTTGGATTTGGTGTTTATTTGGAATTTAGAGTTTCTAATTTAGGATTTGGAGCGTAAGAACCTGCCCGCGGCGGGCAGAACCTTGCGGCGAGAGGTTTCAGCCTTCGGCTGACCTTCGGAGCCCCAAGGCGCCGTAAGCGACATATGGCTATTAAAGTTTACAAACCAACATCAGCAGGTCGCCGCATCTCTTCGGTTTTGGATACTTCCCACCTAACCAAGAAAAAGCCGGAGAAGAGTTTGATTATGCGCAAGAAGAATTCGGCGGGCCGAAACAACACCGGTACCATTACGGTACGCCACCGCGGCGGCGGCGCGCGCAAACTTATCAGGATAGTTGATAATAAGCGCGAGAAGTTAAATGTGCCGGCCAGAGTAACAGCTTTGGAGTACGATCCCAATCGTTCCGCCAGTTTGATGCTTTTAACATATGCCGACGGCGAAAAGCGTTACAGTATTGCTCCGGTCGGCGTTTCCGTAAACCAGACAGTTTTGTCCGGCCAGCGCGTTGATGTTAGGCCCGGTAATCGCATGGCGCTTACCAATATGCCGCTCGGTACTTTTATCCATGATATAGAAATGGCACCGGGCCGCGGCGGCAAAATTGCGCGCAGCGCCGGCAGCTACGCTATTTTACAAGCTGTCGAAGCCGGCTTCGCTTTGCTCAAGATGCCATCCGGTGAAATCAGAAAGGTGCCCGCTGGCGGTTTTGCTTCGATTGGTCAAGTCAGCAATTCCGACTGGCAGAATGTGCGTTGGGGCAAAGCTGGCCGGACCCGGCACCGCGGTTTTAGACCGACCGTGCTCGGTAAGTCAATGAATCCGGTTGATCACCGCCATGGTGGCGGTGAAGGCCATTCGCCGATTGGTTTGAAGCGGCCGGTTACGCCTTGGGGTAAGCCGGCTTTGGGCGTGAAAACGCGCAATAAGACGAAGGCCTCTAATAAATTTATTGTTAAGCGCAGGCCAAAAGGTAAGTAGGTATGAGCAGAAGTTTAAAGAAAGGTCCTTTTGCGGATGCAAAGTTAATGAAGAAGGTGTTGGCCGCCAAAGCCGCAGGCGGCAAGAGCACGATTAAAACATGGTCGCGCGATTCTATGGTTTTTCCAGAAATGGTTGGTTTAACTATTGCCGTGCATAATGGCAAGACCCATGTTCCGGTTTTTATTACCGAGAATATGGTTGGCCACCATCTGGGCGAGTTTGCGCCTACGCGCAAGTTTGTCGGACATGGTGGCAAGATGGCCAAGGCTCAAGAAGCATCCGCGACGGCGACTGCCGCCGCACCGGCACCAGCCGCGGAAGCAAAGAAATAATTGAATTATGCCTAAGTCAAAGCCCGCAGAATTAAATAGTGAACCAAAGAAGCGCGCGCTCGTTTCCGCCCGCGTTGTTGGCGTTCATATTTCGCCGCGCAAATCAAGATTGGTGGCCGATTTAATCCGCGGCCAGTTTGCGGCGGAGGCCGTGGCTAGCTTGCAGCACTTGCCCAAACGAGCGGCTAAGCCGATTTTGAAACTTCTACTTTCCGCCATTGCTAACGCCGAGCACAATTTGAAGCTACAGAAGGAAAACCTGAAGATTAATAAGATTACGGTTGACCAGGGTCCCAAGATAAAACGTTTCCAACCGCGCGCCTATGGCCGCGCCGGCGAGATACGTCGGCCCACCAGCCATATTTTTATCACCCTCGAGGAAGTGGCTGCGGTATCCAAGAAGGGTAAAAAATTCGCATTTCCAATTATATCCCGCCGGGTTCGCAAGGAAAAAGTTGAACATGACCACAAGCATGATGACAAAGACGAAAAGCGGGGCCAGATGCCAGGCGAAGAGCCGAAAGAAGTTAAGCCCAAGAGAGCTTTCTTTGGCGGTCGTAAAAATATATTAACTCGTAAGGGCGGAGAAAAGTAAAGCATGAATAAGCAACTACCAATGACCAATAATCAATTAATATTCAAGAACCGATCTGCAAATTTTTGGAATTCGAGATTTAAAATTTGTTTGGGATTTGGGATTTGGAGTTTGGAGATTGGAGCGTAAGCGACGTATGGGTCACAAAATTTCACCAACAAGTTTAAGATTAGACATTACCGAGAACTGGAAATCTCGCTGGTTTAGTCGTTTGCATGCCCGCGATGTTTTGAAGCAAGATCATCTAATCCGGGAATTTATTAAGGATAATTACAAGAAAGCTAATATTTTGGGGGTAGATATAGAGCGTACGGCCAATAATCTTCATATTATAATCCGCACGCCTCGTCCCGGTATCTTAATTGGCCGCGGCGGTAGCGGTGTCGAAGAAATGCGCAAAAAAGTACAGAAGCTGGCTAAGCTTGCGGTCCCGCCCCGCGTGACTATTCCCACCGAAGACATTAATACTTTGGCCAATTCCGCCCAGGCTGTGGCTTCGAGTATTGCTGAACAGATGGAAAAGCGTCTGCCCTATCGCCGTGTTATTAAGCAGTCTTTGGACAATCTTATGCAGGGTCGAATCAAGGGCGCCAAAATTGCGGTCGGGGGCCGGCTCGACGGCGGGGACATTGCGCGCACGGAGTCTTTGCAAAAAGGCAAGCTGCCTTTACACACGCTCCGCGCTAATATAGATTTTGCGCGCGCTACCGCTTTTACCACTTATGGTACCGTTGGCGTCAAGGTTTGGGTTTACAAGGGTGATGTATTGGCAAAGTCGTCTAACGAAAAAACGTCTCTGCCGTCGCGATAGTGAGAAGGGTAAAGGTTGTCAATCAATTAAATTCTAAATCCTAATTTTTAAATCCTAAACAATGTTAAAATTCCAATTTCAAAATTTAAAACTTTTCCGAAATTCAGATTTTGGATTTGGAATTTATTTAGGTTTTAGAGTTTGTAATTTAGGATTTGGAACGTAAGAACCTGCCCGCGGCGGGCAGAACCTTGCGGCGAGAGGTTTCAGCCTTCGGCTGACCTTCGGAGCCCCAAGGCGCCGTAAGCGACATATATGTTAATTCCCAAAAAGGTCAAACATCGAAAACATCATAGAGGCCATACCCGCGGCAAGGCTACCAGCGGTACTGAAATCGCTTTTGGTTCGTATGGTTTAAAAGCCATGGAGAATGGCTGGCTGTCTAGTCGACAAATAGAAGCCGCTCGGCGCGCCATGACCCGCAGTATTCAGAGAGGCGGTAAAATTTGGATTCGCGTTTTTCCGGATAAGCCCATTACTTTTCATGGTAATGAATCAGTGATGGGTGGCGGCAAGGGCAGTGTTGAATATTTTGTCGCCCCGGTTTTAAAGGGCCGTGTTTTGTTCGAAATGGAAGGCGTGGCTGTGGAAGCTGCGGCCGAAGCCATGCGCTTGGCTGCCCATAAACTCCCCCTCAAGACTAAATTTTTAAGTAATAAGTAGAATATGGCCAAAGCTTTGGACGAATTAAAAGAATTGCAGAATTTGAATGGCGCGCAATTGCAGGCTAAACTTCGCGAGCTGCGCGAAAAATTGCGCGACCTGTCTTTCCGTACCCGGGCTGACGAAATTCGTGATATGCATGAGTTTGGGAATACCAGAAAAAGCATTGCCAGAGTGTTGACTATGCTCAATAAGAAAAGTAAGATTAACCCGCCCTCGCGGAAAGCCTAGCGCGGGCGTGCAGGTTATTTAATGTAAAAATATGTCAGATACTACTGATCAAAAAGAGAATAAGAAAGTACACGGTGCTTTTGTGGGCACAGTCGTTTCCGATAAGGCGAATAAGACGCGCGTGGTTGAAATTAGGCAGCGCCGCCGGCACCCCAAATATAAGAAGATTTACACCATTACGAAGCGTTTCCACGTGCATGATCCCGAAAATGCCTACAAGGTCGGCGATAAGGTAAATTTCATCCCAACCCGACCGTATTCCAAGACGAAGAAGTTTATCATTATCGGAAAAGTATAATATTATGAAATCTCAAATCTCAAGCTACAAATCACAAACAATGCTGGAATTCAGATTTTCTGGTTTGTATTTTGGGATTTGTTATTTGTAATTTAGGGCGTTAGCGATATATATGCTGCAGATCAGAAGTTATCTAAAAGTTGCTGACAACACTGGCGCGAAAGAAATCGCCGTTTTCTCCGTATCTGGCCGCAACAAGAGAAGGTATGCCCGTTTAGGCGATGTTGTGCGCGCTTCAGTTAAAGCCGCTACGCCCAATGGACAGGTTAAAAAGGGTGATTCGGTCCACGCAGTCATTGTCCGAACCCGCAAAGAAGTTAGGCGCAAGGACGGTTCTTATATCCGTTTTGATGAAAATGCCGCGGTTTTGGTCAATGCTCAAACTAAAGAGCCCCGGGGCACGCGTATTTTTGGCCCCATCCCCCGAGAAGTAAGAGACGCTGGTTTTGCCAAGATCGCGTCATTGGCCCCGGAGGTTATCTAAATATGTCTAATCCTAATTTTAAAAAAGGCGATCAAGTCAAAATTTTATCCGGCAAGGACAAAGGCAAGACCGGTAAAATTTTGGAAGTGGCTAGCGGGGATGGCCGAGTGATGGTTGAGGGAGTGGGGCTGGTTATTAGGCATAAGCGTCCGCGCAGCAGCCGCGAAAAGGGCCAGAAGCTCACTAAACCCACTTTTATTGATCCGTCAAAGGTAATGTTGGTTTGTACGAACTGCGGTAAACCCGCGCGAGTTTCAATTAAAATTTCCGAGACGGGCGAGAAAAGTCGTATTTGCAAGAACTGTGAACGGGCAATTTAAACATAAGCTATGGCTAAGGTAAATAAGGTAAATCAGACAATCAGCCTAAAAGAGATTTTTCGAAAAGAAACCGTTCCTGCTTTAAAAAAGGAACTTGGTTTATTAAATGACTTAGCGGTGCCGCGCATCGATAAAGTTGTTATTAATGTCGGGGTTGGGCGCAGTACGCGTGATGAAAAGTACATTAATGCTGTTTTTGGCGATATTACCAAAATCACCGGGCAAAGGCCGGTTAAGACCGTGGCGCGTAAGGCGATTGCAGGGTTTAAGATCCGCGAAGGCAATGTGGTGGGGGTTAAGGTCACGCTCCGCGGAAATCGCATGTATGATTTTTTAAACAAATTGATTTATGTAGCGCTGCCCCGCGTTAGAGATTTTCGAGGCATTTCCGGCACCGGTTTCGATCGGGAAGGTAACTATAGTTTGGGTTTGCGCGAGCACATTGTTTTTCCGGAAGTTTCGCCAGATGCGGTTGAATATACTTTCCCCCTGGAAATTACGGTTAGGACCACGGCTAAAAACCGCGAGGATAGCTACAAATTATTAAAGTCAATGCATTTCCCCTTTAAGGATTAATAGAATTTATGGCTACTAAAGCACAGGTTGCAAAATCGAAGAGAACTCCTAAATACAGCACGCGTCTGGTACGGCGCTGTTGGCGGTGCGGACGTAAGCGCAGCTACATAAGGGATTTCGGTATTTGCCGTATTTGTTTTAGAGAATTAGCAAGCCGCGGAGAAATCCCCGGCATTAAAAAGGCGAGCTGGTAATTTTGCATTTTGATTTTTGAATTTTGATTTTACTATGACGGATCCAATTTCAGACATGTTAACCAGAATCAGGAACTCTGTTTCCGTAGCGAAGACTACGGTGGTTATGCCTTACAGTAAATTTAAGCATAACCTCGCACGGCTTTTGGTTACCGAGGGCTGGCTGACGGAGGTTTTTGTACGCGAGCAGGCTGGTAAGAAAATGTTGGGTATGGGTATTAAGTACGGTCCCAATCGCCGCGCCGTTATTTCTGGCTTAAAGAGGGTGAGTAAGCCGGGGCAAAGAATTTATGCCAATCATAAGGAAATTCCGCGCGCCCGAAGCGGTGTTGGTGTTACGATTGTTTCAACTTCAAAAGGTCTGATGACGGATAGGCAAGCGTATCGTGAAAAATTAGGCGGCGAAGTAATCGCGCAAATTTGGTAAACATATGTCACGTATAGGTAAAAAAGTTATAGCCATACCAGCCGGGGTGGAAGTTAAAACCGGAGTTTCTGAAATATCCGTAAAAGGCCCCAAGGGCAGCTTAACCATACCTTTGCATCCTAATGTGCGGGTCAAGACGGCGGACAATGAGCTTGTGGTTTCCGTAGAAAATGCCGATCAAAAAGCCGACAGGGCTTTATGGGGTTTGAGCCGGGCTTTGCTCGCGAATATGGTAAAGGGTGTCACGGAAGGCTTTGAGAAAAAGCTGGAGATTAACGGCGTTGGTTACCGGGCGGCTGTTTCCGGGAATAAGTTGGCTCTTAATATTGGTTTTTCCCATCCGGTAGAATTGGATATTCCCCAAGGCCTAGCTGTGACCATAGAGAAGAACGTGATGACCATTGCCGGTATTGATAAAAGACTGGTGGGCGAGTTTGCCGCCAATGTGCGCGCGCAAAAACCGCCGGAGCCGTATAAAGGCAAAGGCATCCGTTACATCGATGAGGTCGTCAGACGTAAGGCAGGTAAAGCCGCTAAAGCGGTGGGTGCCTAAAGGAATATTTTATGAACCGATTTAAGCAAAAAAGATTTAAAAAAGAGATCAGGCATAAACGTGTGCGGGCCAAGGTTTCCGGCCGCTCGCATCGTCCGAGATTGGCGGTATTTAGATCCGACAAACATATTTATGCTCAAATCATAGACGATGCCACGGGCAAGACTTTGGCCGCTGCTTCTGATTTAGATATTAAGTCAGGTCAAAAGGCGGAAAAGGCCGGCGAAGTCGGTAAACGCTTGGCTAAGATCGCTAAGGCCGCAGGCATTAGCGCGGTTGTTTTTGATCGGGGTGGTTTTAAATACCATGGCCGCGTTAAGAGTTTGGCTGAAGGCGCGCGCGAGGGGGGACTAAAGTTTTAATTTCTAATTTTCAATTATGACTAATCAAGCACAACAACCAGAGCAGACCCAAGTCAAACAAGATATGCCAGCTAGGCAAGCAGGCTTTGGTCGCGGCGGCCGTGGTGGCCCGCGGCGCGGCGGTCCGCGCCGGCGCGAGGGAGGGCCTCGCGAGGAGAGAGAATTTGATCAGAAAGTGATCGAAGTAAGCCGCGTCACCCGCGTGGTTAAGGGCGGCAAACGCATGCGTTTTAGATCTTTGGTTGTGATCGGCGATCACAAGGGCCGGGTTGGCGTAGGTTTGCGTAAGGGTTTGGACGTACCCGAATCGGTGTCAAAGGCAGTAGCGGCGGCCAAAAAAAATATGATCGAAGTGAAGCTAAACGAGGGCACCATTCCTCACGAAGTAAAAGAGAAGTACAAGGCTTCGATTGTTTTTCTGAAGCCGGCATCGGCCGGTACTGGTGTAATTGCCGGCGGCGCGGTCAGGCAGCTCTTGGATTTAGCCGGCGTAAAGAACGTGTTATCAAAGATGTATGGTTCTCGCAACAAGGTCAACACTTTAATGGCCACTTACAATGCTTTAAAGACGATGGATACGCGGGAGAGTCAAAGGGAATTAAGAAAAGGTTAAACCATGATCAACTTAAGCAATTTAAAGCGACATCCCAAATCGCGAAAGCGCAGGAAAATAGTTGGCCGCGGACTGGGCTCCGGCCACGGTACATATTCTGGCCGCGGCGCGAAGGGTCAAAAAGCGCGCACCGGCGGCAAGATTCGCGCCGGCTTTGAAGGTGGACGCATGCCCCTTATCCGCCAGGTTCCTAAAATGCGCGGCAAAGGCTTTAAGGGCAATCCCATTCCGGTTGCGGAGGTAATGCTGACTGATTTGGCCACGCATTTTGGCGATAACGAGAAAGTTACGCCTCAAGCCCTTTTGGAGCGCGGTTTGGTAAAAGACGTGAGAAGAATTAAAATATTAAGGACCGGCGATTTGGCTGGCCGGAAGTTAATTATTGGGGAAGGCGTAACGGTGAGCAGGGGCGCCAAACAACAGATCGAGAAAGCGGGCGGCAAGATGGAAACACCCTCTTAGATTTAAAATATGAATCTAGGTAAAATCTGGAAACTTAAGGATCTGCGCAATAAGGTACTAATTATTATTGGTATTCTTGCGCTTAGCCGTGTTTTGGCGCATGTGCCAATTCCGGCCTTGAATCCGGCCGATATACGCGAGTTCTTTTCCGGCAACCAGATTTTTGGCCTGTTAAACATTTTTTCCGGCGGCGGTTTAAGCAACTTGAGTATCGCCATGCTTGGTGTCGGCCCATACATCACTGCCAGTATTATTATTCAGCTTTTAACCGTGATTGTGCCGAGTCTTCAAGAATTGGCGCGTGAGGGCGGGGAAGCGGGCCGCGCCAAAATCAACCGTTACACCATGTTTTTAACGGTACCTTTGACGATTGTTCAATCTTATGCCACCATCACTCTTCTTTCGCGCAGCGGCGGCATCGCCAATTTTCCGGTTTTGTCGCCGTACCAGTGGGTGGTCAGTATCGCTGCCATTACCGCAGCCACTTTGCTTTTGGTGTGGCTGGGAGAACTAATTACCAATCACGGCATTGGTAATGGCGTTTCACTCATCATTTTTGCCGGTATCGTGTCCGCCTTGCCGCAATTTGTGCAGCAATTTATTTCCACTTATGACCCTACGCAATTAACCAAGGCCGTGGCTTTCGTGGTCATAGCGTTGGTGGTTGTTTCTGGTATTGTCTTTACTAATGAAGCTCAAAGAAATATCCCGGTTTCTTACGCGAAAAGAGTAAGGGGCAATAAACTCTACGGCGGTGTTTCCACGCATTTGCCGCTGCGTCTTTTGCAGGCGGGCGTGATTCCAATCATCTTTGCCATTTCCATTTTGCTTTTCCCGCCCCTGGTTGCCAATTTCTTTACGAATGCCCGAACCGAATGGGTCGCTGATTTTGCCCAGAGCATTAATCGAATTTTTCAGGACCAGACTTTTTACGCCGCCTTGTATTTTATCCTGGTGGTTATCTTTACTTATTTTTACACAGCCGTTGTTTTCAATCCGGACGAGATTGCCGAGAATGTGCAAAAGGCCGGCGGCTTTGTGCCGGGCTTGCGTCCGGGCCGGCAGACTGCCGATTATTTGTATAAAATTTTGAACCGCATCACCACCGCCGGCGCGGTGATCTTGGGCGTAATTGCCATACTGCCATTTTTGATGCAGGGCGCTTTTGACACGCAAGTACTTACGATCGGCGGCACCAGTTTGTTAATCGTGGTGGCCGTCGCCGTGGAGACCATGAAGCAAATAGAGGCGCAGTTGGTGATGAGGGAATATGAGGGACTGTAACTTGTGAGGGGGACACTACGCTAACGCTTCGTTCCCCCTTCCCAACTCGCTTCGCTCGTTCCCTCCCCCTATATAAGGATTGCTCGGCCGGGCATAGCCCGAGCCTCGCAAGCGGGCACTTTTGTTTAGAGTGGCAAAGCTAGATCAAGCCTTATTCTTAGCCTTTTTTTAATACCGCCTTGCTTACGCTTAGGCGGTTTTTGTTGGTATGTGCCATATTTTTTAGCGAATAGACCTCGGTGCACCGCATGCCCAACTGCCAGAGAGACGAAATAAACAGCCGAAAGGATGGTTTTTGTTAATTTGACATGAGACCAATGTAAGAATAATATTTATTGTTGATAACAAAGGCACCTGAACTTCGCTTAAAGGAGCGAATTCAGGCCTTTTCTTGAGGAGGACAATTCCATGCATGATTCGACGACCATCGCGGACACGGAACTGACCCATGTGGTGATCACCGGCCACGTACCGAATCGCGGCCATTCAAGACGCATCCTGGTCGAGTTCCGAGATGTGCCGACGGAGTGGCTGCGACCTCACAGTCCTGGCGCCAAAGTTCCAGCCGATGTCACGACACAGGAGATTCGGAAGCTGCTCGATGCGTTCACAGGCGCAGGCATGTCCGTGGCGTCTCTGGTGGCGTTAGCCCGAGCCCTGCCCGAACCGGTGCTCAGAGCGGCGCAAGGGTCGTGACATCGCTGTTCGCCCGGACGGGCGCCTGGTGGTACGGCGAAGCAGTACGCCGGCCACCGCCCTCCTAAGTTTGTTACGTGCTACGTGTTACGCGTAATGTGGCTGTAGTAGATTTAGGAGGGTTTTGTGTTATAATACGGTTACTATGCGAAAGGATATCAAGAATAATAAAAAGCCAAATAATGACTTGCCGGTCGTTATTTTTATGGGCATTCAAGGCTCTGGCAAAGGCACCCAAGCTAAATTGTTGGCCGAAAAATATGGTTTTGCCCATGTCGAAACCGGCCAACTCTGGCGCAATGCCGCTAAGCGTAAAGATAATATGGGTAAAATAGCCAGACGTATTTTATCTGCGGGTAAGCTTGCACCGAGCTGGGAAACTCAAAATTTAGTTAACCAAGCTTTAGTGGCCGCCAAAAAACAACCCATCGTTATCGATGGTTCGCCTCGCCAAGTTGTCGAGGCTAAAGTTTTAGAAAAAAATCTTGCTAAAATAAGCAGGGATATTTCTGTAATCATGCTCATCGGCATAACCGACAAAGAAGGTCTTAAGCGGCTTCTTTTGCGCGGCCGAGACGATGATACGCCCGAGTTGATTCGCCGAAGGTTTGCCTGGTCCAAAGATAAGATTGCCCGCGTGCTTAAGTATTTGTCCAAGCGGCACCTCACCATAAAAATCAATGGCGAGCAGTCGGTTGCTAAAGTTCATAAAGATATCCTAAAAGAATTGCAAAAGCGCGGAATTATTAAACGGTAGTTATGGTTCATCTCAAAACCCCGGAAGAAATAGCAATAATGCGCGAAGGCGGCCGGCGGCTGTCGGAGATTCTGAAGCATTTGGTAACATTAGTGAAACCGGGGGCGACTACGGCCGAAATAGATGAGCAGGCTGAAAAAATGATCCGGGCGGCCGGCGGCACGCCTGCTTTTAAGGGTTACCGCGCTTTTGGCATCCCGACGCCCTTTCCGGGTTCAATTTGTACTTCTATCAATCAAGAAATCGTACACGGCTTGCCTTATCCGGAGAGGGTTTTTCATGAGGGCGATGTGGTCAGCATCGATATCGGCCTGCAGTATAAAGGATATTATGCCGATGCGGCCCATACCGTCGGCATAGAAAAGTTGAGCGATCGCAAGAAAAAATTAATTGCCGCCGCCGGCAATTGCCTTGATTTGGTTATTGATTATCTCAAAGATAATATTCGCGAAGTAGACATTACCACGGCCGATATCGGCGCTTTTATTCAAACATATGTGGAGGGCTTGGGGTTTCAGGTGGTTAAGGAATTGGTCGGCCATGGTATCGGGAAGAATCTGCATGAGGACCCCTCGGTGCCAAATTACCGGGCTCACATGAGTGGTGAAAATTTGAGGCCGGGCTTGGTGATTGCGATCGAGCCTATGATTTATGACGGCCAGCCCGGCGTTAGTTTTGAGCGGGACGGCTGGTCAGTGTTTACAAGCCATGGCGGACCGGCCGCGCACTTTGAACATACTGTGGCTATAACCAAAGAAGGTATTGAGGTGTTAACATAAAATTTGAATTTACCGGCAAGTTTATGGCATAATTAGGTTATGCAAGATGATCCACTTGAGGAACAAAATCTAGATACACATACTGAATCAATAAATCCAATTCAAGACCCTGGCCACGACCACCCGCATAATCGCATTACGCTGGATGATCGTAAATTGCGCTCCATTATTATTGGCAGTCTTTTGGCGGGGGCCATTGGCGGTGTCTTAGGCGTTTATCTTTTTACGGGTTTTATGACTGGTCAGCCCGGTGACGTGCTTACCCGGGATCGCGTCGTTGTTAATGAAGAATCAGCCGTGATAGACGTAGTCGGAAAGACTAAACCGGCCATTGTTTCCATTGTGGGTACAAAAAAGGCAGTCAGCCGCACTAATTCCAATGACTTTTTCTTTTTCTTCCCGGTTACGCCGGCGGTTCCAGAGGAAACTGAAGAGCGTCAGGTTAGCGCCGGAACCGGTTTTTTTGTGAGAGGTGACGGTCTGGTTGCCACCAATAAGCATGTGGTTTCCGATGAAGCCGCAAGCTATAAAGTTTTAACCAATGACGGCAAGACTTTTAACGCACAGGTGGTTGGCCGCGATCCCGTGAATGACATCGCTCTTTTGAAAATCGAAGGCAACGGTTTTCCGATCTTAAACTTGGGGGATTCAGACAACATCAAGGTTGGCCAGCGCGTGATCGCCATTGGCAATGCTTTGGGGCAATTTACAAATACGGTTACCACAGGCGTGGTTTCCGGTATTAATAGAAATATCGTAGCCACTGGCCAGTCTGCGGAAGTTTCGCAGATCGAAGGCGCCATTCAGACCGATGCCGCCATTAATCCGGGCAATTCTGGGGGGCCGCTTTTAGATCTGTCGGGGGAAGTGATTGGTATTAATACCGCGATTTCTTCGCAAGGACAGCTGCTTGGCTTTGCCATCCCCGTTAGCGATTTAAAGAAAGATATTCAGGTTTATGGGTCGCGCAAAGCCATTGTTAAGCCTTTTATCGGCGTCCGTTATATTATGATTACCGAAACTTTGCAAAAGGAAAGGAGTTTGGGTGTTGATCGAGGCGCTTTTATTACCTCCGGCAATTCCAGGGAACCGGCCGTGGTGCCGAATGGGCCTGCGGATAAGGCTGGCCTTAAGGATGGCGATATTATTTTGAAAGTGGCGGGCCGAGAAATCAACCTGGAACATAGCTTGGCCGCGGCCATCAGAAATTTAGATCCGGGGCAGACCGTAGAGCTAGCGGTTTTCCATGACGGCCGCGAAATGAAAATGAACATTACCCTAGGCGAAAGAAGAGATGAGTAGAATTTTAGCTCTCGATATTGGCGAACAAAGAACAGGCTTTGCCATCACTGATGAGGGGCAAATTATCGCTCAAGCCTTACCGTTTACGGCGCCCCTTGCTAATTTGAATAAGGGAATAGCTGAAATACAAAAGGATTATGGATTTAATAAAATAGTAATAGGCCTGCCCAAGACCATGTCTGGTTTAGAGGGGCCGCAGGCAAGCAAAGTGCGAGAGGTCGGCCAATCCTTAGCCAAAGAATTTAATTGCCCGATAGAATATTTTGACGAAAGATTAACAACAAAACAAGCGAGTAATTTGATGGCCAAAAGTGGTAATATCCCGTTAGATTCTTTGGCCGCGCAACAAATATTGGAACAATACCTTCAGTCGCGTAACACATAACACGTAACATGAAACAGAAAGGAAAATAAAAAAAACACGTTTGCGCATCACGTTTTGATACGTGATACGTGATACGTGATACGTCAGCCTTGAGCCAATTCCGCCAAGACAACATTACTAAAAAATGGGTGCTCATCGCGCCTAAACGGGCTTTGCGTCCGGACGCCTTAAATACCGAGCCGGCCATGCCTGATAATTTGCCGGAAGTAGACAGTGCCTGCGTTTTTTGTCCGGGCAACGAAAATTTAAATCCTGACACAATTTTAGTGATGCCCAATGAGAGAAAATGGAAGATCAGGGTAATCCCTAATAAATTCGAGACGCTGTCGCATAAATTGGCCAAGCCTTTGGAAGGCGATCGGGGTGATTTTTATATTACCAGACCGGGCGTGGGCGATCATGAAGTAATCATCATGCGGTCACATCAGAAGGTGTTGGCGTTGCAGGATTTGAGCGATATCGAGGAGGCGGTTAAAGCCTGGCAGGCACGCATGATTACTCTGCAGAATCACGCCGAAGTGCGCTATATACACATTATTCAAAATCATGGCAAGCTTTCCGGCGCCACGGTCTTGCATCCGCATTTTCAGCTTTTCACATTGCCTTTTGTACCCAATCATCTGCAGGATGAACTGGCCGGCGCGGCCGGATTTTATAGAGAGCACGATAAATGTGTATATTGCGAATTAATCGACCGCGAACTTAAGGACGGCCGGCGCGTCGTTTTTGACAGCCCGGACTTTATCGTTTTTTGCCTTTTTGCTTCCAAGGTACCCTTTCAACTGCGCGTAATTCCCAAAAAACACAGGGCGTCTTTCACAGACATCTCAAACTCCGAGCAAAAGGCTTTAGCTAAAACTCTCAAGGAGGTGTTGGCTAAAATTTACAAAAAGTTAAACAATCCTTCTTATAATTTTTATATCCACACCATACCGCTTTGTACGCCTAAGCCCGCTTTTTGCGATCCGGCCAGTTACCACTGGCATTTGGAAATTCTACCGCGAATTAATTATTGGGCGGGCTTTGAGCTTGGTACGGAAATATACGTAAATCCGGTGGCACCCGAAGATGCGGCGGAATTGCTGCGTCAGTAGTACCTTTCGAAGCCCGCTCGCGCTCCGGAGGTTTTCTTCAGGAGTAGTGTTAACTCGATATTTTTCTCGAGGATCATCTCCGCAGCGAAATAAAAAATGAAATACTTAATAGGTAATTGGAAAATGAATCCTGCCCGCGAAGAGGAAGCGGTAGAGCTCGCGGCCGGAATAGAGAAGGGCATATCGCCCGATCCGGACATGCAGATAGTTTTATGTCCGCCATTTCCGTATTTAAATTCCGTGCGGGCATGTTTGCGCCGAGCCGCGCTTGGCAGCCAGGATATTTCCGCCTTCGCGGGAGGTGCTTACACTGGCCAGGTTTCCGGCGCACAATTAAGTGATCTTGGTGTTAAATACTGCTTAGTCGGCCATTCCGAGCGCAGGCTGTATGCCCACGAAAGAGATGAAGACATTGCCCAAAAAATCAGACATTGCCTTAAGCATCAAATTGTACCCATACTTTGTCTGGGCGCCGGGCTTAAACCGGAGGATTCCGATGCTGTCATCCGGGCGACTATCCGACGCCAATACGAAAACGCCACGCATGGTTTTTTTATCGAAAATATATTGCTAGCCTACGAACCAACCTGGGCAATTTCTACTTCAGGGTCAGGCCGCCTGCCGGATAATCACCATGTTACGGAAACGGCTAATTTCATGAGAGAGCTTATTGCCAAGGACCAAGTTAAAGAATACGCGGTTTTGTATGGCGGCAACGTTAACGGGCATGATATTGGAAATTTTGTCGGTAGCGTCGATGGTTTTTTGGTCGGCCACGCCAGTTTAGATGAGCATGAATTTATACAAATGTCCAAAAATATATGACCATTTATATCGCTTCCGATCATGGCGGTTTTAAAATGAAGGAGACTGTCAGGGATTATTTGGCCGCGCAAGGCTTGGCCGTTGTCGATTTGGGCCCGCAGGCTTTGAATCCGGCCGATGATTATCCTCATTATGCCTTTGCCGTAGCCCAAGCCGTGGCATCTGATGAAGATGCCTTGGGCATCTTGCTTTGCCGCTCTGGGCAGGGTGTGAGCATAGTGGCCAATAAAGTGGATGGCGTGCGGGCGGCCTTGGCTTGGCATGAAGAGGGAGCCGAAGCGGGCCGGCGCGATGATCATGCCAATGTTTTAAGCTTGCCAAGCGATTATATCAGCGAGGATCAGGCTAAAAAAATTGTTGATAAGTGGCTGGCCACAGAACCGGGCAAAGCGGAGAGGTATTTGCGAAGAATAAGGGAGATAAGAGCAATTGAAGAAAATAATAAAAATTATTCTAATTGACCTAAATGTTCTAATTATTCTAAATTTTTTACTCATCATTCTTTAGGTTAATTAGGTCAATTAGAAATCAGGTTAATTATGAATATCATAGTTCCCGCCATATTAACGGATAGCCTTACTGACTTTACCGAGAAACTGGCCATGCTCGAAAGTTTTCCAAAGGTGACGCGTGTGCATATCGACTTTGCCGATCATCGCTTTGTGTCAAATGGGACTATTTTACCGGCCGTTCTGCCAAGCTTGCCAATTCAGTATGAATTTACCGCCCACTTAATGGTTTATGATCCGGAAAGTTATCTGCTCGATTTGCAAAGAGTTGGTTTTGAAATAGCTTCCTTCCATTATGAAACTGCGGCCGGACTTTCGGAAGTTGAATATTTATCTAAAAAAATCAGGGCGCTGGGCCTAAAGCCCCAGTTAGCCATCAATCCGGAAACGCCCGTCGAAGTTGTGATACCGCTCTTGAGGGAAATTGACCGTTTGCACATTATGGCAGTTGATCCCGGTTTTCAGGGCAGTCCTTATCATCATGAAGAAGAGAAAATTACATTTTTGCGCAAACACGGTTTTTATGGCACGATAGTAGTAGATGGCGGTATAGACAAAAATAAGGTTCGCGCCCTTTTGGCGGCTGGTGCCGACCAATTAGTGGTCGGTTCGGCCATAATGCGAGCGCGTAATCCAAGAAAAGTTTATCTAGATTTACTCGAGGAGGCGGGAGAGGGTGTGCAATGATTTTAAAACCAAAGCCAGAATTAGAAATTAAAGCAATCGCCAACGAAATCCGCAAAGATATCATTAAGATGTTGCTTGCGGCAGGTTCAGGCCACTCGGCCGGGCCGTTGGGCATGGCCGATATTTTTGCCGCGCTTTATTTTCAGGTTTTAAAACATGACCCTAAAAATCCCCGCTGGGCCGAGCGGGACAAATTATTTTTATCTAACGGACACATTTGTCCGGTTTGGTATGCCACGCTTGCCCAGGCCGGCTATTTTCCCAGGGAAGAGCTGAAAACTTTGCGCAAACTTGGCACGCGTTTGCACGGCCATCCGCACAACTTGGCTTTGCCCGGCCTGGAAAATAGCGGCGGGCCGTTGGGCCAGGGCCTGTCACAAGCCATCGGTGCTGCTCTAGCGGCGCGGATGGACGGCAAAAAACAAAGGATCTATTGCTTGCTGTCAGACGGTGAACACGATGAGGGCCAAACTTGGGAGGCGGTCATGTTTGCGGGCAAATATCGTTTAAGTAATCTGACCGCGATTGTGGATCGCAACAACATTCAAATTGAAGGTTTTACGGAAAATGTTATGCCGCTCGAGCCGTTTGCCGAAAAGTACAAAGCTTTTAACTGGCATGTTTTAGAAATCGACGGCCACAACATAGAAGCGATCATCGATGCCTGCAATGAGGCTAAGGCTATTTATGAAAAACCCACCGTCATAATAGCCCACACCATACCCGGCAAGGGTATCGATTTTATGGAAAATGACTATCATTGGCATGGCGCGCCGCCTAATAGCGAGCAAGCAAAGCTGGCCTTGAAGGAGCTGCGCACTTTGGGCGGCCAGATTAAGAGTGAGCATGAGTAATTGATATTGATAATTAATACAAGCTTATGTCCTTTTTATTTTTTGTAGTTGCCATTATTTTGCTAATTTGGATCGTCAGGTTAAGCGGTCGCGTTGACCAACTTGAGAGGCGGATTTTTAGTGGCGGCCCAGTGCCCGGGATACCGGTGGCGCCGGCCACGCCGCCACCGCCACCGGTGACGAGTTTGGCTGGCACAGCCTCGCCCATACCAATGCCGCAAATGCAGCCAAAATCTGATTTTGATTTTGCGGGTTGGCTGACCAAAGTGGGTGCTCTTGCCCTTATTTTGGGAGTCGGTTTTTTCTTAAAGTACGCCATTGATCAAGGTTGGATAGGCATTGCCGGCCGTGTTGTTATCGGCCTTTTGATCGGCGCTTTTTTGGTAATTTTGTCTGAACTGTGGCGGGATAAATATAAAATGTATGCCCAAGCCCTTGGCGGCGGCGGTTTAGCTATCCTTTACTTCACGGTTTTTGCCGCCTCTCAATTTTACGCCTTGGTGCCGAGTATGGTGGGGGCAGGTTTAGCCTTGGCCGTTTCCGCCCTGGCTGTTTTCTTGGCCCATAAACGGGCATCGCTTGTTTTTGCCGCTTTAGCCGTGATCGGCGGTTATTTGTCGCCCATTATGTTTGAGGTTAATCAGGCCAGTGCCATGACCGCATTGATCTTCCTGACCGTATTGAATTTGGCGGTGATCACAACACTTTTAAAAAAATATTGGCTGGGTCTGGTTTTTCTGGCTTTTGCCGGATCAGCCATCAATTATATTATCTGGGCTGTTGAAAACACCGGCGCTTTTGCGGTCATGCCCGCGCTTACCTTCCTGCTTATTTCCGCGGCCATTTTTATGCTTTTTGCGACGGCTTTTTATCGCCAAGAAGCAGATAATGCAGCCGCTGATTCAGGTGACGCGGCGGCCGGCGCTTATTATGCGTTGGTTGGGTTTTTCCACTTGATTGCCGTTTATGAGGCATTAAGCCCCGGCCAGGAAGGCTATCTTTTGCCCGCCGGACTGGTTATTGCCGCTTTAAGCTTTTTAGCCTACGCCCTATTTAATAACCCAAAGCTGAAGATCGCGAGCTTTGCCCTGTCTTTGGTGGGCAGCGCTTCTGTTTTTGCCGCTTTGGCCTGGCAATTTGAGGGCAAAATACTCGACCTCTTTATTTTGGCTCTGGCGCTGGTTTTAGCTCTTCTCGGTTTTCTGTTCAGACGACAGGAGTTGAGGTTGTGGGGACTGGCCGCTCTAGTTTTGGCTTTGTTAATGGTCTTATTTGAAGACCGTGCCGGCACCAGCTTGTTCCTATTTAATTCCAAATTTGGCCTGATTGCCCTCATTATCGTGATTTTCGGGATTATGGAGTGGCTTTACCGGAACCAACCCACGCCGGATTTTGAAAAAGAAATGCCGGCGGCCGTGCGGATCGCCTGGGCGGGTTTGATTTGGTATGGTATCTCTTCGGAAATTGGCGAGTATTTCAGCAGTTCGGTCAATGTGCGTAATTTATTGTTGAGTTTCTGGTGGCTGGCTTATGCTACCTTGCTTTTAATTTACGGTTCGATTAAGCTCGATCTTATTCTGCGAAGGACGGGTTTGGTGTTGCTCGCGTTTACGGTTTTAAAGGTGTTTTTGTACGACATTCAGACCCTGGATACTGTTTATAAGACCATTGCCTTTGTCGTGCTGGGCGTGATTTTGTTGACAATGGCTTTTACTTATCAAAAAAACAAGGAAAAAATTAAACATTTCTGGCAGGGCAATTAACGGGCATGGCGAATAAAGAAAAAAAAGGATCCAAAAATAACACTGGGGCAGGTTTAGAAGAAGTGCCTACGCGCAACGGTTACGGCGAAGGGCTTTTAGAGCTGGGTGAGACTGACAAAGACGTAGTTGTGCTTTCGGCCGATCTGGCCGAATCGACACGAGCCTACGCGTTTGGTAGTAAATATCCGGAAAGGTTTTTTGAAGTAGGCGTGGCCGAACAAAATATGATGGGTATCGCGGCCGGTTTGGCGCTTTCTGGTAAAATTCCCTTTGTCTCAAGCTATGCCACTTTTAGTCCCGGCCGCAATTGGGATCAGTTGCGCGTTTCGGTTTGCTACAGCCTTGCCAACGTTAAAATTGCCGGTAGCCATAGCGGTCTTTCGGTGGGGCCCGACGGCGCTACCCATCAGGCCTTAGAAGATATTGCCATTACCCGCGTGCTGCCTAATTTAACCGTGGTCGTGCCTTGCGATTACCATGAGGCCAGGAAGTGCACCGTGGCGGCCGCTTCTCACAAAGGACCTCTTTATTTCCGCTTGGGTCGCGAAAAAACGCCGGTCATCACGGACGCCGATGCGCCTTTTGAAATAGGCAAAGCCGTCGTTTTTAGGGAAGGCGCGGATGTCACGATTATTGGCGCGGGCCCGTTATTATATGAGGCGCTGCTCGCGGCCGAGGCGCTCGCCCAAAAGGGCATCGAGGCGGCTGTGATCAATTGCCACACTATCAAACCGATTGATAAAAAAACAATCGTCGCCCACGCCAAAAAAAGCGGCGCGGTTGTGACCGTCGAGGAGCACCAGATTTACGGGGGCTTGGGCAGCGCCGTGGCCGAGGTGCTTGCGCAAGAATATCCGGTGCCTATGGAAATGGTGGCTGTCCCTGACCAGTTCGGCGAATCTGGCCAACCGCATGAGCTGCTCGAAAAGTTTCAATTGCTTTCACCGGACATTGCCAGAGCCGCGGAAAGGGCCATTGCCAGAAAACAGTAAATTAAGTTTAAGCATTGACCAAAACAGTCGTACTCTTTATAATTATGCGTACGATAAATTTTAAATCCACATTGATATGCAATTGGTAATCCCTTTAGCAGGACTGGGCACTAGACTTCGTCCCCATACCCACCTTACGGCCAAACCATTAATCCGCGTGGCTGGCAAGGAAGTGATCGGTCATATTTTAGATGCAGTCAGATCGCTGGGCGTGGATGAAGTTATTTTTATCGTCAGTCATTTTCAGAGTAAAATTGAGGATTACCTCAAAAGAGAGTATGCCCACCTCAAGCCAACCTTTGTAGTCCAGAATGAGTTAAAGGGTACGGCCCACGCGCTTAAATTGGTGGAGCCCTATATTCACGAAGATGTTTTAATAATTTTTTCTGATACCATTTTTAATGCCAATCTGGATGTGATCAGGAACCTGCCGGCTGATCTGGCTGGAATAATTTGGACCAAGGAAGTCGAGGATTATCAGCGTTTCGGCGTCATCGTTGCCGATGAAAATGGGTTTATTAAAAATATAATTGAAAAGCCGCAGGAACCGATTTCAAAATTGGCCAATATAGGCTTGTATTATTTTCGTGACTGGAAATTATTTTTTGCCGGCGTCAATGTTGTTTTAAACCGGCCCTTATTGGATGTCCAGGAATATCACATGATTGATGCCATCCAGTATATGGCGGATAAAGGTGCTAAATTACAGACGATGGAGGTTGAAGAATGGTTGGATTGCGGCAAAATCGAGACGGTTTTGGATACCAATCGCCGGCTTTTAGAAAAAGGGTTTGCCACCGATATCGCGAGCCGGGCCGGGGTTATTATTCATGAGCCGGTCATGATTGCCCCAGAGGTCGTCTTGGAAGATGTCGAAATTGGCCCCAATGTCACCATTGAATCAGGGGCTGTCATTAAGTCATCAAAAATATCAGATTCAATAGTCGGGCAGCGCGCTCACATCGAGAGTTCGCATTTATCTGAATCCTTAATCGGCGCTGACGCGCAAATTCATGCCATCCGGGGCAGTATCAATGTGGCTGACCACTCGAAGGTTATCGGGAAGTAACGGGTGAGTGGATTTTAAGAAAATATATTCATCCAAAAGAGTCCGGGCGGGCTCTTTTAGTTTGTAATTCGGATAAGAAATATGTTATACTGAAGAGTAGTTTTAGGGTTTTTTGAGATCAAAACCAAAGTTAATATATGCAAAATAACGAGTTCGACATCATTAGCATCGGCGATGCCACCATCGACCATTTTATCTTTTTCCATGATGCCAATGTTAATTGCCAAATAAATAAAGAAATCTGCCAATTGCTCATAAACTACGGCGACAAGCTGCCGGTTGATAAATACTTAAGCCTGGTGGCCGGCAATGCCGCTAATAATGCCGTCGGTTCGGCTAGATTGGGCTTAAAGACCGCCTTTTACGTGGTTTTGGGCGATGATGAGCCGGGCCGTCGCATCAAACAGCAGCTGGAAATAGAAGGTGTTGATCCCCGCTATATCCAATTGGTGCTGGGCGATGAAACCAACAATTCGTTTGTTTTGTCTTTTCAGGGCGAGCGCACCATTTTTGTTTATCATGTCCACCACAAATACAGGCTGCCTGCGCTTGCTAAAACACAGTGGGTTTATTTGACTTCTACCGGTGCGGGTTTTGAGAATATGTTTGAGGAGGTTTTAAGTTATGTGCAAAAAAATGGCGTAAAATTGGCCTTCAATCCCGGAACTTTTCAGCTGCGCGGCGATGCCGCATTGCTGGCCAAAGTACTTAAGGCTTCAGAAGTGTTTTTTCTTAATGTCCAAGAAGCGCAACATGTTTTGAGCACTCATGAAACGAATATCAAGCTGCTTTTAACGGGCATCCGGGAGATGGGTACGGCCATAGCCGTAATTACAGATGCCCATAATGGCGCTTATTGTTACGACGGCGAGCGCTTTTTGCATATTCCGGAATTTAATCATGATCGCGTGGAAACAACGGGCGCGGGCGACTCGTTTGGCACGGCTTTTGTGGCCGCGCTGCATTATGGGGAGCCTTTAAGCGAGGCCTTGCGCTGGGCCAGCATCAACGCTAATTCGGTGGTCCAGAAAATCGGTCCGCAGGCCGGACTTTTAACCAAGCGGGCCATCGAGCAGCGCTTACTGGCTAATCCTGATTATTTAGCTCGAAAATTAGGCAGTCAGCCCCTGCCTGACCAAGACCTGCCTGACCTTAATTTGCAGGCTGATCCCAAGGCCGCTTAAAGATAAATGCTTGTCCATTACCGCGAACTGTTTAAAAAAGATTTTACCGGGCAATATGCCGTACCGGCTTTTAATGTCCACAATTTGGAAATTGTCTTGGGGGTTGTGCGCGCGGCTCAAAGCTTAAAGGCTCCGGTCATTCTTGAAGCGGCCACCAATACCGTCAAATACGCGGGTCTTAAAAACATTTATAATATCGTCGCTTCGGTTGCCGATGATCCCAATATTACGGTGCCGGTAGCCCTGCACCTGGACCACACTAAAGAAGAAGAAATTATTGAGGAGGCGGTGGCGGCCGGGTTTTCTTCAGTCATGATTGATGCTTCGCATCTTCCCTTTGCGGAGAATGTGCAGGCCACTCTGAAAGCCGTAAACTATGCGCATCCCAGAAATGTATGGGTGCAGGCGGAGTTGGGGCGCCTGCGCGGCACCGAGGACTGGGTTTCCGTGGATGACGCTCAGAGTTTTTTTACCGATCCGGACGAAGCGGAAGATTTTGTCAGACAGACGCGCGTTGATACTTTAGCCATCGCCGTGGGCACTATGCATGGGATTATTAAATTCCGGGAAAAAATAGTGCCGGAACTGGACATTGCCAGAATAAAAAAGATAAAAGAGAAGGTCAATATTCCGCTAATTTTGCACGGCGCGTCGGGCGTACCCCAAGATCAGATCAGAAAAAGCATCGCGGCGGGCATCTGTGTGATCAATATAGATACGGAATTGCGCATGGCTTTCAGCCAGGCTTTGCGGGATTTTTTAACAAACGATCAGAGCGAAGCGGATCCGCGCAAAATTTTATCGCCGGCGATCGATGCGGTTCAAAAAGCGGTGGAAATAAAATTAGATGAATTTAATACAACCGGAAAGGCAATCAACAATGTCTAATCAAAAAATCCGTGTCGCTATCAATGGTTTCGGCCGCATTGGCCGCAATGCCTTTAAAATCGGGTTAGGGTACGATCAGATCGAAGTCGTGGCCATTAATGACTTAACCAGTCCCGAAGTGCTCGCGACTTTGCTTAAATACGACACAAATTACGGCAAATATGATCGGGAAGTTGGTTTTGATGAAAACCATTTAATAGTGGCCGGCCAGCCTATTCCGGTCTTGGCCGAGAAAGATCCTTCTCTTTTGCCCTGGCGGAAAATGAAAGTAGATGTGGTTATTGAATGCACCGGCCGCTTTACCAAAGACGGCGCCGCGCGCGCTCATTTGCAGGCCGGCGCCAAGCGGGTGGTTATTTCCGCACCGGCCAAAGGCGGGGATGTCAAAACTTATTTGTTGGGTGTTAACAGTGATGCTTATGCCGGCGAAGATGTTGTCAGCAATGCCTCCTGTACCACTAACTGCATTTCCCCCGTTATTAATGTCCTGCACACCGCTTTTGGCGTGTCTAAGGCGTTTATGAACACGGTGCATTCCTATACTGCCGAGCAAAATTTGGTGGACGGACCGCCGCCAGGCGGCCATGCGGACGATTTGCGGCGGGCCCGCGCCGCCGCCCAAAACATTGTGCCAACCACAACCGGCGCCGCCATCTCGACTACCGAAGCGATTAGTGAGCTGAAGGGCGCTTTTGACGGCATTGCTTTAAGAGTGCCTACGGCCGTAGGCTCGATTGCCAATATTGTCGCTTTACTTAAAAAGCCCGTTACGGTCGAAGCTGTAAATCAGGCTTTTGTCGAGGCGGCCGGGCATCCTTTTTATAAAAATATTTTAGTGGTCAATCGGGAACCAATTGTTTCCGCCGATATCGTGGGCAGCACCGCCTCCGCGATTGTGGATCTGCCCTTTACGCGCGTGGTTGGCGGCGACCTAGTTTCGGTGCTCGCTTGGTATGATAATGAGTGGGGATACTCGAACCGCTTAATTGAAGAAGTTGTTTTAGTTGGTAAAACTTTGACATAAATGCCGGATTATTTATCCCGTTTAAAAAGCGTTAAGCAATACAATGAGCGCGGCCAACTTGCGCTCGTTAGAGTCGATTATAATATCGAAACCATAGACGGCCAGATAATAGACGATACCCGCATCCGAGCCTCCTTGCCCACCCTGGAACATTTGGTGGCCAAGGACTCGAAAATTATATTGTTATCCCACCGGGGCCGGCCCAAGGGTACGCCGGAAGCGGAGCTTTCTTTGCAGCCAGTGGCCGAACATCTGGCCCGCTGCTTAAACCGAAAGCTTTTGGTGATCGAGGGAGACTCGCCCAAGTTCGCCGATTATGCGATTCCCCATATTTACTTTTTAAAATCGGATTTGCGCAGGCTCAAGCGCGAAGCGTTGGCCGAGAGTTTAAAACCGGGCGATATCGTGCTGGCCGAGAATATCCGATTTTATCCGGAAGAAGAAAAGATCGATGAAAATTTTGCTCAAAAAATTGCGGCCTTGGCCGACGTTTATATAAATGAAGCCTTTAGTGTGGATCATCATCCGAGCAGCACAATCACTTTGCTTCCCAAATTATTGCCCAGTTTCGCCGGTCTCCGGCTATTGGACGAAATAAAGAATCTAAATTTTGCCTCTAACGCCTCGCGTAAGCCGTTGGTTTTAGTAATCGGCGGCGCCAAGATCACGGAGAAAGAAAAAATGCTGCAGGCCCTGCTGCCGAGGGCCGATCAGTTGCTAGTGGGCGGAGCTATGGCCAATTTGTTTTTGCATACGCTCAATTACGAGGTGGGCGATTCGCTCTTGGAACGCGAAGGAGTCAGCACAGCCCAGAATATTTTGCGAAACTTTCGCGATAAGATTGTTTTGCCGGTTGATACCATAGTTGGTTTAGACGAAAATGGTGGCGGCAAGGTTAAATCCATTGAGCAAATAGGGTTGAATGAAAAAATTTTAGATATCGGCCCGCAAACTATTTTGAAATACGCGGAAATTATTAAACAGGCTAATACTATTATCTGGAACGGGCCGCTTGGTTTTTTTGAGAATAAGGTTTTTGCGCACGGTACTTTGGCCTTGGGCCGCTTGATCGCGGCGCGCGGGGGCGGCAAAGCTTTTGTTTTAATTGGCGGTGGCGAAACCGTGGAAGCGCTGCATCAAACCGGTATGAGTGAATACGTCGATTTTGTGAGTACTGGCGGCGGGGCGATGCTAAGTTTTTTGGGCGGTCAGGATATGCCCGGTTTGCGAGCTCTCGTTAAATAAATGCTAGGTAAAAAAGATAAAATCAAGAACATTTTCGCGCGCCAGATTTTGGACTCGCGCGGCGCGCCCACTCTGGAAGTGGCCGTATTTACGCTGGGCGGCGCGGTGGGCCGAGCGGCCGTGCCTTCGGGCGCCTCCACTGGCAAAAAGGAGGCCGTGGAGTTGAGGGACAAAAAAGTCGAGTATTTTGGCAAGGGCGTAATGCTCGCTTGCGAGAATGTTAACACCGAAATTTCCGGCCGGCTTAAAAATATTTCTGTCACGGATCAGTCGGGCATCGATAAGCTGTTAGTCGAAGCTGACGGCACCCCCGCCCGCAGCCGTTTGGGCGGCAACAGCTTAATTGGTGTTTCCATGGCTTGTGCCCGCGCCGCCGCCAATTTGGAAAATTTGCCCCTTTATAAATATCTGGCCAAAATTTCCCACTTAAAACTTAAGGAAAAAATGCCGGTGCCCATGTTGAATTTGATCAATGGTGGCTTGCATGCAGGCAACTCCCTTGACATTCAAGAATATTTATTTATACCAAAGGGCAAGAAGATGGCCGAAGCTCTGCGCATGGCCGCCGAAGTTTATCATGCGCTGGGCGCGTTATTAAGCAAGCGTGGCTTATCAACCGGTGTCGGCGATGAGGGTGGTTTCGCCCCCGAGCTTCGCCGCAACAGCGAACCCTTTAATTTAATTATCGAGGCGGCCCAATCTGCGGGCTTTAAACTTGACCAAGACTATGGTTTAGGTATTGATGCCGCCGCCAACAGCTTTTTGCAAAACAACAATCCTTTTCAATATCAGTTAACACTCGAAAACGAGTTACTTTCGTCAATGGCCTTAATTGATCTTTATGAAAAATGGATCGATGATTATAAATTGATTTCTATAGAGGACGGTTTGGCCGAGGACGATTTAGAAGGCTGGCAACAAATGACTAAAATTTTATCCGAAAAGGCGCACGTGGTCGGCCGGGGCCTTGAGATAATCGGCGATGATTTGTTCGTAACTTCAGCCAAACGTTTGATAGACGGTATTGAGCGGAAATTAGCTACGGCCGTGATCATTAAACCCAATCAGGTCGGTACGGTCAGCGAGACAATCGAGACAGTCAGAATTGCCAAACAGCACAATTATGCCTGCGTGGCTTCGCACCGCTCGGGCGACACGCCCGATGCTTTTATTGCCGATTTAGCGGTGGGTTTGGCTTGCGAATATATCAAGGCGGGCGCACCGGCCCGAGGGGAAAGAGTGGCGAAATACAATAGATTATTAGAGATAGAAGAAGAACTTGGCTCCGTGTGATGTTCCTCGAAAAACCAGAATAAATTCCGGTCGGTCTGCGCGATGTTTTTCTCGGAGACCACACGTCGCCTTTCGCCAAGAAAAAGAAAAAAAGTAAAATGATGAAATTTCCAAAAGTAATTCTTTGCATTCTTGATGGTTTCGGCGTGGCTAGTCCATCGGAAGGCAATGCCATAAGTTTGGCTAAGCCTGGCTTTTTTGAGGAGCTGATTGCTTATTATCCCACCAAGGTTTTACAAGCCTCGGGGCCGGCTGTAGGTCTGCCTTGGGGGGAACGTGGTAATTCCGAGGTCGGGCACCTTAATATTGGCGCTGGCCGCGTGGTTATGCAGGAATTGCCGCGCATTAACATGGCTATCGGCGATGGCAGTTTTTATCAAAACGGCGCGCTGCAGGAAGTTATGAAGCATGTTGTGGAAAAACAAAGCACTCTGCATCTTTTGGGTTTAATCGGCACGGGCGCGGTGCATGCCTATGAACAGCACATGTACGCCCTGATTGGCATGGCCCGCGATCAAGGCGTAAAAAATATCGCCTTGCATTTATTTACCGATGGCCGCGATGCCCCTGCCCGCGCCGCGCAGGAATCGGTAAACAAGCTGCTTAAAAAAATAAAAGATTGGCCTGGCGTGCAAGTGGCCACCGTTATTGGCCGGTTTTACGCGATGGATCGGGGCGGACATTGGCAACAGACCGAGCAAGCGCTGGATGCGATTTTGCGAGGTAAGGGCGAATTTTTTAAGGATGCCGCGGAGGCCATCGCCCAAAGGTATGCGATGAACGTAACCGACGAAATGATGCCGCCGACCGTCATCACCGGCGAGAATGACTGGCCGCAAGCGCCGGTTAAAGAAGGCGATGGCGCCATATTTTTTAATTTCCGCAATGACCGCATGATTCAGTTGGTGCAGAAATTTTTGACGGAGGCGCCTGGCGTTCAAGTTTTGACCATGACTTCTTATAATCCCGAATTTAATTGCTTGGTGGCTTTTTCGCCAATTTTAGTGCAGGATAGTTTGTCCGAAATAATAAGCAAGCGGGGTTGGCGGCAGTTCCATGCGGCCGAAAGTGAAAAATTCGCCCATGTTACCTTTTTCTTCAATGGCCATCGCCATGAGCCGTGGCCCGGTGAAGAGCGCAAGATTGTCAGCTCGCCTACGGGCGTCCAAAATTATGCCGATACGCCGGAAATGGCGGCTAGACCTTTGACTGATGAGGTTGTGGAGAGAATTAAATCGGGGAGCGATAAATTCATTTTGGTCAATTACGCAAACGGCGATATGGTTGGGCATACCGGCAACTTGAGCGCGGCCGTTGCGGCGGTGCAAGTTTTGGATGAATGTTTAAAAAGGTTGGCCAAGGCGGCAAGCGATGCCGGTGCGCTTTTAATTATTACCGCTGATCACGGCAATTGCGAGATGATGTTTGATTTGCGCACCGGCCGGCCCAATACCGAACATACGGCCAACCCCATTCCTCTCATTTTTTACGCGGACGAACTCAAACTTGCCCAAAAAAGCGGAATAAATCTCTACACAGTGGCTGGCATTATCCCCGAGGGCATTTTGCCGGATATTGGCCCGACCATCCTTAAGGCCCTGGGTTTAGAAGTGCCATTTTCGATGGTGGGGAAAGTAATCGAATTTTAAGGCAAATTCTGCTAAAATAAGCGGGATGAAGCGGAAATGGATATTAAAGGAATCGGTCGGGGATGATGTTGTCACAAAGTTTCCGGGCTTACCCAAGGCACTTTTGCAAGTGCTTTTTAATCGCGGCTTAAAAGACAAAGAGTCTATCGATTTTTTCTTAAATCCGGTTTATGAAAATGAGATTTATAATCCAATGTTGCTGCCGGACATTAATCCGGGGGTAGAGCGTACGCTTGAGGCTATAAAAAATAAAGAAAAAATTACGGTTTATGCCGATTACGACGCGGACGCTGTTACGGCCGCGGCCGTAATGATTCGTACTTTGCGCGCGCTCGGCGCCGAAATTGATTATTACATTCCCGACCGCTTTGCCGAAGGCTATGGCATGAATGTGGAAGCAATGAGAGAAATTTCTAAGCGTGGTACAAAGCTTGTTATCACTGTCGACTGCGGTATTACGGCCGCTCCGGAGGTAGAAGCCGCCAGAGAGGTTGGCATGGATGTAGTTATTACCGATCACCATCACGTTCCTGATGAATTGCCCAAAGCCGTGGCCGTTATTAATCCCCACCGCAAGGACAGTATTTACCCGTGTAAAGATCTAACCGGCGTAGGCGTGGCTTTTAAATTTGCCCAGGCTGTTTTGAAAGAAGCGCGGCCCTATTTCGCTAAAGCTTCGCAGGACGTGCCCCCAGAGGGGTACGAAAAGTGGTTGCTAGATTTTGTGGCTATCGGCACTGTGGCCGATTGCCAGAGCTTAATGTCCGAAAACAGAATTTTGGTAAAATACGGTTTGAAAGTTTTGCAAAAAACACGCTGGGTTGGACTTAAAGCCTTAATTTCGGTTTCGGGCGCGGCCGATAAGGCCTTTACCACCGGCACCATCGGTTTTCAGTTGGCGCCGCGCATCAACGCGGCCGGCCGGCTTGCCCACGCTGATTTGGCTCTGAAGTTGCTTCTAACTGACGATGACTTGGCAGCGGCAGACTTGGCCCTCCAGCTTGAAAATTTAAATCGAAAAAGGCAACAGCTGACGGAAAGTATTCTTTCTGAAGCGCGAGAGCAAGTTGAGGAACAGCTCAAGCATCAAAAGATCTTGCTGGCTGCGAGCAGCGCCTGGCCCAAAGGGGTGGTGGGGTTGGTGGCCGGTAAACTTTCTGAAGAATTTTATCGGCCGGTTTTGGTGGCGGCTAAAGATGATGAGTTTGCCACCGGTTCCGCGCGCAGCATCCCGGGTTTTAATATTATTGAGGCGATCGGTTATGCCGGCGAGCATCTCGTAAAGTTTGGCGGACACGAAGCGGCAGCCGGATTTACTGTTGCGAACACCAAGTTGCATGATTTTTATCAAACCGTTTGCGGCTACGCGGACGTAAAATTTAGCGAAGATTCTCTAGAGCCGGTTTTGATGATTGATTGTGAGCTGTCGAATCCGCTGGAGTTTACTCTCGAATTTGCCGATATGGTGGAAGGCCTGGCGCCCTTTGGCCAAGGCAATCCGCGTCCGCACTTTTTGTTTAAAAATCTGAAAGTTGAGGATTTGCGCGCGGTCGGCCGCGAAGGCAAGCATGTCCAGCTGGTGGTTTCGCATCCGAATGCGGCAGGTAGCCGGTTGCGGGCCATCGCCTTTTCGCACGGCTATTTGGTTAAAGCCCTGGAAATAGGTGATAATATAGATATGGTAGGCGAAATAATGGTTGATAGTTGGAACGGCAATAGAAGGCTGCAGTTGAGGTTGGTGGATTGGCAAAAAATAGAAAAATCCTAAATCCTAAATAAATGCTAATGACCAAAATCCAAAACTATTTGAAATTTGTAATTTTGAATTTATTTAGAGCTTAGGATTTGATGCTTGGTTTTTAAAATAATTTATGTCTAAATTATTTTTGTACACAGATGGCGGTTCGCGAAACAATCCGGGGCCGGCGGGAATCGGCGGCGTGGCTTTTGATGAGGTTGGACGCGAGGTTTTTCGGTTTAAAAAATTTATGGGCACCAAAACCAACAATCAGGCCGAGTACCTGGCTTTAATTGAAGGTTTGAGCTTGGCTGTGGCTAACGGCTTTACAGGAGTTGATATTTTTTTGGACAGCGAATTGGTGGTTAGGCAGCTGAACGGCGTGTATAAAATTAAGCATCCGGAAATTCAACCCCTGGCAGGCGAGGTCATAAAACTTAAAAATAAATTTAAAAATATCAGATTCGCTCACGTTTTGCGAGATAAAAATAAAATCGCTGACAGCCTCGTTAATGAAGCTATCGACGAAGCGTTGGCGGATGGACGTATTTAGTTTTTTAAACTGTATATTTTATAAGTTTGATTTTCTTTAATTACTATTTTTTTCCCATCATCGCTACACTCAAGTATTTCGACCGGGCTGTCCGCCTTGAGTATTTGGTAAATATTGCGGCGGTCGCGGCCGTCTAGCTCGATTGCTCTTATGCTATCGCCATAGCCCCGCAGTAAGTAGCCTGTTTCGGAAATTACGCAAAACCGGCCGCCACGCTCCGATGTCCGCGTTATTAATTCTCTTTGGGCAGAGCTCGGGTCAAAGGGATTATAAAAGCTTATTTCGTGCGCATTGCCGTAAACAAGTTTGTTTAGCTGATTGCTCCAACTGACAATTTCAACACCGTCGGCAATATATTCCAGTTGTGATGTAATTTGGTATAAGGTCCGGTTGATGAGCGCGAACACCAAATTGCTGGGCGTCACAAAAACAGTACCGTCGTTGGCAGAAATGGTTGCGTTTAAAATAAGCTTGTCGGCGGGGTTATTATTATTAACTCTGATCAAATCAAACATATTTGGCACCGATGAAGATTTTTCAAATCGATAAACATAGTCATTGTTTAATTTTGGCTGGGTTAATTGATAGTCGTTTTCGACCCTTACCATCCTGGCTTCGACGGGCATGAGGTTTAAATTTTCCGAGTTATTTGAGAGCCAAGTGACTAATGTGCCTTTTATCGTTAATTTTTTTTGCCAGGGGTAGAAGCCCGGTTTTTCTATTTTGACAGTGTAATCTCCGGCCGGCAGGAATCTAAAGGTCGCCGGCGTTTTTTTAGTTTTGCTTTTAGGTCCGCTGATAGTAACTTGGGCCCCTTTCGGTTCAGTCTTCGCGACAAGTATGCCCGTGGCCACGAGTTTGCGGCCGCTAAAGTCATAAATATAGCCGCGCACGCCAAAAACAAAAGCCGGCGCGGCGATCAGAAAAATGATTATGCCAATGGCGATTAGGGTGTAGCGCTTGGTTAGGGTCATAGTTAGAAATCTTCCTTATTTTAGCTAAATTTGGCGGCCTTTACAATCATTCTGGTATACTACTGGCGTATGTTAATTAAGAAAATCGGTATTGACTTAGGCACGGCCAATACCCTGGTTTTTGTGCCGAAAAGGGGCATTGTTATCAACGAGCCCACGGTGGTGGCGATCGGCCTTAACGATAATCGCATATTGGCGGTCGGTCAGGAGGCCAAGGAAATGTTGGGCCGTACGCCCGAGAATATTGCAGTGCATAAACCGATGCGAGACGGTGTCATTGCGGATTATCGAGTGACTGAAGCCATGCTCCGCTATTTTATTAACAAGGCTATTGGCAATGTCAGGCTTTTTCGTCCGGAAGTGATGATCGCCGTACCGGGCGGCATTACTTCAACCGAACGTCGCGCGGTAATCGACGCGGCGGTTTCGGCCGGCGCTAAGTCCGCCTATGTTATTAAAGAGACGGTCGCGGCGGCGATTGGTGCCGGTATTCCCATCGGCGCGCCAAGCGGACATATGGTTATCGATATTGGCGGCGGTACTACGGACGTGGCGGTTTTGTCTTTAGGCGGAATTGTTAGCAGTACTTCTGTGAGAGTGGCTGGTAATCGCATTGATGCGGCCATTGCCGATTATATTCGGCGTACTCACGGTTTGACCATCGGCGAACGCGCGGCCGAAGAGGTAAAAATAAATATTGGCTCGGCTTTGCCGGTGGAAAATGAAAAATCCACTGACGTGCGGGGAAGAGATTTAATGACCGGTTTACCCGCGACTATCACCGTGACCACCAATGAGGTAGCGATGGCCATTCAGGAGGAGCTGCGCGAAATAATCAAGGCCGTCAAGGTGGTTTTGCAAGATACGCCGCCAGATTTGGCCTCCGATGTTTTTGACAAGGGTATGATTTTAACTGGGGGCTCGTCGCAACTTTCCAATTTACCCCAGCTCATTGCGCAGGCCATCGGTGTGCCGTGCTATGTGGCGGACGAATCTATCCTTTGCGTGGCTAAAGGCACCGGCATTGCTTTGGAGCATTTAGAAAGCTATAAACGCAGCCTACTTTCAACAAAATAAATGTTAATTGCCATTGATGCCGAGCCGGCTAACAGGAATATCCGTACGGGCGTGGAGGCGGCGGTTTTTAATTTAATTAAAGAGATAATAAAATTAGACGCTGACCACCCGGTCCGCCGCTATGTTTTGTTTACTAAGGATAAGTTGCGCTCGGATTGGCCACCGCTACCGGCCAATTTTAAGCATCAGCAACTTTCTTGGCCAAGCCAATATTTTTGGGCGCATTTGCGTTTGGGCTTGGCTCTCCGGAACTTAAAACCTGATCTCACTTTTATTCCGGGCAATGTTATCCCTTTTTTTGTTTCTAGCCCGGTGGTTACGGTTATTCATGATATTGTTTTTGTTGAACACCCGGGACTCCATACTGGGCGCACATTGGCGGCCCATGATTTCGCTTTAAGGCGCGCCCTTCAAAAAGCGGCTCTAATTATTACCCCCACCCAAGCGACTAAAAATGTTATTTATAGATATTTCCCGCAAGTTGCTAAGCCGTTACAAGTGATACCGTGGGGTGTTGACCGGGAAATTTTTCGAACAGAAATATCAAATCGGGATCAGGAAATTTTATATAAATTCGGTCTGCATGCCCATAAATATTTTTTATATATCGGGCGTTTGGAAGCCAAAAAAAACATACCGACGCTGATCGAGGTTTTCCGTGAGTTTAAAAAGTCGGCCCCGGACATAAAGCTCGTCTTGGTTGGTACGGCACCGGAACCCATTGATTTAACGGGCGCGACCCAGCTTGGCTATCAGCCGAGCTGGGTTACCAGTGTTCTTTACCGCCACGCCCTTGCTTTTCTTTTCCCTTCAAATTATGAAGGTTTTGGTTTACCGGTTTTAGAGGCCCAGAGCGCCGGCTGCCCGGTGATCTGTTCAGATTTAGCGGTACTACGCGAGGTGGGGGGGCAGGGCGCTTTATATATTGACCCCCAAAACAAGCTGGCGTTAAAAGAGGCCATGGCTCGGGTCTTGGCCTCATCGCCACTGCGCGATTCTTTGCGCCAGGATGGTTTTGCGAATGCGCGAAATTACACTTGGCAAAAAACGGCGGCCGAGGTTATTAAAGTGTTTGCGGCGGCGGCCAGTAAGATGGTATAATATTTTCATAGAATGTCGGATATTGAAAAACAACTGACGGAACTCTTTCGGTCTGGAAAATTGCCTCATGCCATTTTAATAATTGGCGATAACCCCCGCACTCTTAAGGTTGCTGACAATCTTGCCAAACTTGTTTTGAGTACTGAAAATTTGGAAGCGCACCCCGACTTTATTTTTATTGACAGCCATCAAGTAGAAGACATCCGGCGGCTCCTCGATATTTTGTCTTTGAGTGCTTTTGGCTCAAGAGTAGTGGTCTTGGCCCGCGGCGAAGAATTAACCGCCCAAGCGGTTAATAACTTGCTTAAAAAAATTGAGGAGCCTTCCATCGATACTCGATTTATTGTCCTCACCAGTCACGCCGAAAAATTACTGCCCACTTTGCGCAGCCGTCTCATGGCTTTTAGGCTCGAGATCGACGCAATTAATAACGCGGCAGAGGACATGAGTAAAGATTTTTTAGCGGCCAAGGGCCTTTCGGAACGCGTTCAGGCTGTTTTAAATATTGATCCCCATCAGGCCGATTTGCATAATTTTTTGCGAAATCTCTACGGATATGAAATTAAGCATTTGGGCGGCGATTCCGCCGCACGTCTTAAAGCCATCCTCAAGACTTTTGAATTTTTAGACGCCAATGTCCAAGCTAATCGGGCCTTAACCTTTCTGGCCCTCAAATGGTAATTTGAAATGCGAATAAAACATCTAGTGATTGTGACCATACTTGCCATTAGTGTTACGGGCCAGGCCTGTATTTTTAGCAGCGGCCGTTCAGGGCCGGCCGGTGTTTGGAAAACCGATAACGGCGGGGATGAATGGAATAGGATTAATTTGGTTTCCCTTAGCGCGAGTCGCAAGCCGGCGCCCTTGCTTGATTCTGTTAATGTCCGGTCAATCGCCCTGGCGCCTGATCGCACTGATATTCTTTACGCCTCAACGCCCAGCGGCGTATTTGCGTCGGATAGCGGCGGGCAGATTTGGCATCACGTTCTTAAGGAGGTTGATGTTCACGAAGCAGTGGCGGCCGAGAGCGATTCCGAGGTAATTTATGCTGCCGGTACGTTCGAAAACAGAGGCGTTGTCTATAAATCTTCAAACCGCGGCCGGGATTGGGAAAGAGTGTATATTTCGCCCGATGATGATCTTGCCCAAAGCATTGCCGTGCATCCGCGCGATTTTAACCGTATTTTAGTAGGTTTTGGTTCCGGTGTTTTGGTCGGTTCCACTAACGGTGGCCAAAGCTGGAGCTTGGTGAGTACTTTTGGCAGTCGTGTCGTGCAAATACGTTTTCATCCCACCGATAATAGCCGCATTATTCTGCTGACCCGGGAAGACGGCCTGTTCTTTTCTAACGACGGCGGCACGAACTTTCGCAATAGCGGCGGCCGGCTCGGTGAAGACTTCCGGGATCCCAATAGTTTTTCAAGCTTTGATTTTTCACGGGAACGCCCGGATATTATCTTTTTAACTACCAACGTTGGTTTGTTTCGGTCAACCAATGGCGGCGCCACTTGGCGCAGCGTACGTTTACCGGTAGATCCCAGAAATGCCTCTACGCTTGGCATCGAGGTGGCCCAAGCCGGCAATCTGTTGTATGTTAGTATAGACACCGTAATTTATAAGTCGTTAGATTCCGGTATTACTTTCAATATCTCAAAACTCGGTACCAACCGATTGATCAAAGTGCTCGAGGCGATACCCTCGAATCCCGAGATAGTGTATGCCGGACTTATTAAATAATTTATATGACTGTACAAGAAGTGATTAATGGCAAGCTTGAGGAGTTTAATAAGACAATAGACCATCTCAAGGCCGAATTGAGCGGTTTGCGTACTGGCCGCGCCTCCACGGCGTTGGTGGAAATGATACCGGTCGAGGCCTACGGTGCCACTCAGCCGATAAGAGATTTGGCCCAAATTAACGTCCCGGAACCGCGCCAGATCTACATTCAACCCTGGGATAAATCCGTTTTAAGCAGTATGGAAAAAGCTGTCCAAACTTCATCTTTGGGCGTAAATCCCGTCAATGATGGCAATGGTCTGCGCATAGTATTGCCGCCGCTTACCGAAGAGCGGCGTAAAGAGTTAACGAAGGTCGTTGGCCAGCATGCCGAGGCCGCCCGCGTGGCTGTGCGCAATGTGCGCGAGTCCGCCATGAAAGAATTTAAGAGGCTTAAAGACGAAGATGAAATTTCCGAAGATGAGTGTTTCCGCGGCGAAGAGCAATTGCAGAAAAAGGTAGATGAAAAAAATATGCAAATCAGAGAAATCGCTGAAGCTAAGGAAAAAGAAATTCTGACTGTTTAAGCATGACCAGAGTCTTGGTTTTTGGTGTTTTTGATCTATTGCATCAAGGGCACGTAAATTTTTTAAGGCAAGCCAAAAAACTTGGCGATTTTTTAATTGTCTCGGTTGCCCGCGACGAGAACGTTAAAAGGTCGAAAGGACATTGGCCAGTATTAGATGAACAAGAAAGATTGCATAATGTAAGAAATATTACTTTTGTAGACGAAGTTTTACTGGGCGGCACTGATTATAAAAATGCGATAATGAGCATTAAAAAGATTAAGCCCGATATTGTTGCCTTAGGCTATGACCAAAAGCCCTATCTTACCAAAACCGATAAAGGCTTAGAAAAATTATTGGGGGTAAAAGTTGTTCGTTTGCGTCCGCATCGGGCAAAAAGCCAAAAAACTGATTATTTACGCTTTATTGGCGGTCGGGTAGAGCAAAACTTGGGCCGCGGCACGCGGTTGGGTTTTCCAACTGTTAATATTGCGGCGCCAAAAAATATACCGGAAGGAATATATATTGCCGGTGTTTCTGCGCCGCGCTTGCTTAAAAATCATCCGGCTTTGGCTTTTATTGGCGCGGCCGTGACTTTTGGGGAGAGCAAAAAACGTTTAGAGGCTTATCTATTGGATTGGACCGGTGATTTATCGGGAAGAAAGGTTTGTGTAGAATTGGTTCGTAAAATTCGCGATAATAAGAAATTCAGATCAGCTAAAGATTTAGTTAAGCAGATGAAAAAAGACGAGCAAGCCGCCCGTAAATTTTTTATGCACTCACCAATTCGCGCGAATTGGTGAGTAGCGCTATAATGCAAGTATGAAGCGTTGGACACATATATTTAAGACTTTAGCTAATATCAACAGATTAAAGATAATCAAACTATTGTCATTGGGCAAAGCCAAGAATGTCACAGATATAGCTTTTGAATTAAAAATTTCTTTGAACGCTACCTCAAAACATCTGATCATGTTAGAAAAGATGGAGGTTTTAGAAAGTGATGGACATGCCGGCCATGTATTTTATAAAATTAATCCCGCTGTACCGGCTGATTTTCAAAAAGTTATACACCTTATGTTAAAATAACCACTAACCAATTCGCGCGAATTGGTTAGTGGGATTGCGGGATTTTAATTTGAGATATATAATATATAAAATTGAATATTTCCTTCAGGGCGGGGTGAGCCGAAAGGCAAGTCCCCACCGGCGGTGACAATCCGCGAGCGAGCCAAAAGGCGAGCAGGATCTGGTGGAATTCCAGAATCGACGGTATAGTCCGGATGAAAGAAGGAAACGCTTATGAGCGTTTTTCGCCCTGCTTAAAATTAAGCAGGTTTTTATTAAGGTTACACTCACCAATTCGCGCGAATTGGTGAGTAGTAGAAAAAGATATGAACAAATATAAGTTAGGTGTTTGGTTAATTGTTTTAGCGGCTCTTTTGTGGGCAGTGGACGCTCCGTTTAGAAAATTTTTAACTACCGATCTTTCCTCAACCACCATAGTTTTTATGGAGCACATTCTGATCGGTGTTCTGGTTTTACCGCTACTGTGGCCACGGCTGAAGGAATTAAGGGATCTTTCTTGGCGGGAATGGCTTGCGGTTGTATTTATTGCTTTAGGTGGTTCGGCCCTGGCCACAATTTTCTTTACGCAAAGTTTCCATTATGTAAACCCGACTGTTTCGATATTGCTGCAAAAGCTGCAGCCGTTTGTTGCCATAGGTCTGGCCGCAGTTGTCCTAAAAGAAAATCTAACCAAGAAATTTTGGCTCTGGGCGGCAGTAGCGAT
>CAZSSD010000001.1:40794-118469 GCA_964609765.1 uncultured Candidatus Saccharibacteria bacterium
ACTTTTCCGGATCTCAAGGTAACTGGCTTTACTTTGGCAGGCGGCACACTTGGCGCAGTATTCGCACTGCTTGCCGCTTTTTTTTGGGGCGGTTCGACCGTGTTCGGCAGATTAGTGCTGCGCAAAGTTAGTTTTCAGATGATGACAGCGTTGCGATTTTTAGGCGCACTATTTTTCCTGTTTTTAATTCAAGTTTGGTACGGCCGTCTGGGTGAGGTCGCTGCCGCCTCTGGTAAGGATTGGCTATTTGTGTTTATTATCGCCATACTTGCTGGTTTTGTTTCGCTTTTCATTTATTACAAAGGTCTGCAAAATACCAAAGCAAGCATTGCCACTTTGGGAGAGCTGGTTTTCGTGCCCTCGGCCGTAATTGTTAACTGGATTTTCTTAGACGCCTCGCTTGCGCTCGGCCAAATTTTAGGCGGTTTAATATTGCTTTTGGCCATACTTCAACTATCTGGTGTAAATGCCCGAGAAACTAAGGGCGCGGCCGCGCTTGACGCCCCTAGACCGCTAGCCGCCTAAAGTATTAAAATAAAGAAGGAAAACATTAAGGAGCGACCCGTCTTTGGGGGTCGCTTTGGTAGTATGCCTCGGATAAAAATTTTTGAAAGCTTTATTAATAAATATCTTTACCGCGGTAAGCCGGCCGTGGCCTTTGGCCTGGCCAAGCCCAATAAGCAGATTTTAAACAGTCTCAAAAAAGTTAAAAAGTATGCCAGTATTATTTTAGTTGGTCCCAAGGCCATCAGCGGGGTTAAGGGTTTTAAAAAAGTTGTTTCCCCTGAACCGGAAAAGACTATTGCCGCCATGCTTTACAATAATGAGGTGGAAGGTGTTGTGCGCGGTACTATCGATGATTTTACAAGCCGTGAAGCATACGCCGCTCTTTTGAAAGACAAAAGAATTGATAAGTTTGTGGAACTTGGCTTAGTGGAAGATGTATATGGCCGGCAGTTTTATATATCCGACGGAAGCAATCCCTCGGGCTGGTCTAGAGCCGAAAAGGTGCGCTCGGTCAGTATGATTGTGAATTTCATGAAAAGCCTGGGCATAAAGCCAAAAGTTGGCTGTATCACCGGCGTCCGCCACCAAACTTTTGCCAGGCGAAAAAATTCGAAAGATACAGTCCAAAAGTTGCTTAATGAAACTTATCGAGACGCCGAATATCTGGTTAAGTATTTTAGCAAAAACAGCATTAGCATAAAAAATTATGCGATTGAAATCGAAACCGCGCTCAATGAAGGCTGCAATCTGGTGGTACCGCCCAATGGCATGGTCGGCAATCAAATATTTAGAACGTTGGTTTTCTTGGGCGGCGGTAAATTATTAACCGCTTCCTGCATTAATCTGCCCCAGCCCTGGGAAGACAATTCCCGCAGTGAAACTGATTTTGAGAATCATGTTAAGTGGCTGGTGGCCTGGATAAATAGTAAAAAGTAATCTGATTATGAAAAATTTAAGGTTTGTCAAAAAACAAAATTTTTATCCATCGGGCTCAGTTGAAACCAGTTTGCTTTATTACGCCTATCATTTAAAAGGTGCCACCAAAGCCGCCGGTGCGACTTCGATAGTGGTTTTTGACGGCAAGATCTGTAATTTTTACGTTCCCAAAAAAGGTGTTGAGTCTTTAAGAAACCACCTGCTACGCAGCGCTATTAGCGTTATTGAGAAAGCTCATGCCAATTTTACGAATAAGTGGGCGAGCAGTGATCGTTTATTATATAATTTAGCCTTAAAAAAAAATACAAACTGGAAAATAGCATGGAGGCGGTTAAATAATTTTGCCCGTGAGCTTTGGCTGGAAGCCTACAAGGTTGAATGCATGGACAATTTTGCAGAAGACTTGGAAAGACGAATTCAAGCGGGGCTTGTTAAGGCAGGTATTGATCCAAAACATTTGCATGCAATAATTACGCCCGAGCAGTACACAGCGCCCCAGCTTTTGCAGATTGATTTAGATAATTTAAAGAAATCGAGAATTAGTTGGCCAGATTTTGCCAAGAAACATTGGTATATAGGCGGGACTTGGTACGGGGGCAAGTTCTTAAGTAAACAAATGGTTGAAGAATTAACGGCGCAGAACCACTTGCCTCCTAAATTGGACATGGTAATTACCCTCCATAACAAATTTGATCATAAGTTAGATAGTAGGACACTAAAGTTAGTAAAAATACTTCGCATTTTGACCGTATGGCGGGAAGAAAGAAAGGTCCAGCTGCAAAAGATAAATCTTGGCTATCTTTCAGTAGTGAATAATGCCTCAAAGGAATTAAAAATACCCAAACAAATATTGGCTTGGACAGAACATTCCGAACTGCCTAAGCTATTTGGGAAAATAGCGAAAATTAAAAAACGAATTGAATATAATGTTGTAACTTGCGTGGGCAAAGGCAATAATGGAATCAGGGTGTTTTGTGATGATGAAGCGAAGAAAGTTATTCAAGAATTCAGGGCCAGTGATGCCGCTGTTACATCAGTTAGAGGTACGGTGGCTTCCAGGGGCGTCGCGCGCGGCAATGTTTCTTTAGTCTTAACGGGCCGTGACTTTAAAAAGTTTGTGCCCGGCAGTATTTTAGTGACCACGATGACTAGGCCGGAATTTGTGCCGCTTATGAAAAAAGCAAGCGGTGTTATTACGGATGAGGGGGGCTTAACTTGCCACGCCGCGATTGTTAGTAGAGAGTTAAAGATACCCTGTGTAGTCGGTACCGGGAACGCAACGCTATTGTTGCAAAACGGTGATTTGGTTCAAGTGGATGCTAGCAAAGGTATAGTTGAGAAATTAAACTAAATATGTTTATAAAAAACTTCAAGCAGCTAAACAAGAAAGATGTTTTATCTGCCGGGGGCAAGGGCGCGTCTTTGGGAGAAATGACAAATGCCAAAATACCGGTGCCGCCGGGGTTTGTTATTTTGGCCGAGGCATTTGAGAAATTTTTGGAAGAAACTGATTTGGGTGTAGAAATTGATGCGGTTTTACATAAGGTTAAGCACAAGGACATTAATTCTGTGGAAAAGGCCTCGGAAAAAATAAAGGCTCTAATTTTAGATGCTAAAATGCCGAAAGATATTGCGAGTGAGGTGCAAAAAGAATTTAAAAAATTAAAAGCAAAATATGTGGCGGTGCGTTCAAGCGCCACCGCCGAGGATAGTTCCGCTGCAGCTTGGGCCGGGCAGTTGGAAAGCTATCTAAACACTACCGAGAAAGATTTGTTGTTGAACATGCAAAAATGCTGGGCATCGCTTTTTACGCCCCGTGCCATTTTTTACCGCTTTGAAAAAAAGCTTCATAAGCAAAAAATATCTGTGGCCGTGGTGGTGCAAAAAATGGTGCAGTCAGAAATTTCCGGTATTGCTTTTTCCGTGCATCCGGTTACCGAAGATAAAAATCAGTTGATAATAGAGGCGGGTTTTGGGTTGGGCGAAGCAATTGTTTCCGGTTCAATTACACCGGATAGCTACGTGGTTGAGAAAAAGCCATTTGGGGTAATTGATAAAAATATTGCCGAGCAGGCAAGGGGATTATTTAGGGGCGCCAAGGATAATGCTTGGAAAACTATTCCTAAAGGCAAGGGGAGCAAACAAAAGCTAAACGATAAGCAGATTTTGGATCTAGCTAAATTAATCATGAGCATCGAAAAGCATTATGGCTTTCCGGTAGATGTAGAATGGGCCCGCGAGGGAAATAAGTTTTATATCACCCAAAGCCGACCCATAACAACTTTGTCTTAACCCACACATTCTCACTTTCTTAAGAAAGTGAGAATGTGAACAGAAACAATGCCGTTGAATTTAAAAAAGTTGGAAAGAATAGTCAAAGGTTTTTCAAATCACCACCGCATAGCAATATTGAAATTATTGGGCAAAGAACCTGAACTTTGCCTTCAGGATATTGCGAATAATTTAAGAATGAACCTAAAAACGACAGCCGAACACACGCGTCGTTTAGCTATAGCAGGTTTGATTATGAAGCGTTACGACAGCCGCGAAGTGCGACATGCCTTAACAGACCGAGGAAATGACATTCTGACTTTCTTAAGAAAGTTAGAATGAGAAAAGTGGGAAAATTTTGAAAAGAAAATGATGATATGCCTGTTCTCAAATTATTAAGAACATTAGAATAGGGGAATTGTACCCGTAGCAGAAAGTGATTATGACCTTAAAAAAGTTGAAAAATGGCGGTGTCTTAACTAATATTTTTTCCCGAGAGAAAAGTTTGCTTTATTTTTGCGTATGGGACGAGAGCGACAGGAGGGGCATTGAGTTTATTGGTGAGCAGGTGAGAAATAGTTTATTTATAGTCCCGCCTCAAGGACAAAAGGGGTCAGTGTGGTATGAAAAGTCGGAACTCGAATATTTGAAAGCCAGATTGATAAAAGAAGTGAGACATTCTGGAGATAATAAGACTTGGCAGAAAATTTCAAATATATCCGAAGAAGGCTGGCGGTTTGTAGAAGCCTACGCCAAAGGAGAAAGGGGCATAAAGAGCGCCGATGAATTCGAAGATTATTATGACCATTTGGTAAATTTTTGGGTCTGTTTGAACTCGTTTATTTATGAAATAAGCGATAGTGAGACGATTGATAAAGGTATACGAAATTGGCTCGGTGATTTCCGCAAAAAAACGGAAAAGCACACTGAAAAATTAAGCTCACTTTTGACTGATTTTCTAAGAACTCAATCAACCCTTAAAGAATTGGTTCATTTTATTACTAAAGATGAAGCAGTGGCCTTACTTCATGGCAAGATGGGCGATGTAGATAGATTAGAAATAACAAATAGGGGGAAAGGCTGCTTTATGTTCAATGGCACTATTTATTTGTTAGACCAACTTGATGATGTTCTTAGCGAGCACAATCTATCTTTGGAAAATTTTAGCGCTAACGCCACTGAAATAAAGGGAAGCTCCGCTTTTTCTGGAGTCGTAAAGGGAAATGTAAAAGTTGTAGAAGGGTTTAACGATTTAAATAAAATAACAGCGGGCGACATTCTTGTCACACAAATGACCTCACCGAAATATTTAGGAATTATGACAAAGGTTGGCGGGATAGTTACTGACCAAGGAGGCACGCTTTGCCATGCCGCTATTACCGCACGAGAATTAAAAATTCCCTGCGTTATTGGCACTAAAATCGCTACGCAAGTATTAAGAGACGGAGATTTGGTGGAAGTGGATGCGGATAGGGGGATAGTGAGAAAATTATGAAAAGAAGATAACGGATTAACTATTCTTAAATTCTTAAGAACATTGGAATAGGTAAGATGATAGATGATAAATTAAAGTATCAAAGAATTTTTCACGTGCCGGGTTTACGGCTTTTTATTGATGATATCTGGATGGATCATTATAAAAAGCTTGACGCAATGGTCACTTACCTAAATAACGAATATACCAGTTATTTACCTATAAATGTGATAAAGCGAACCAATAAGACCGGTCTGAAGCTTCTGAAAAGCGAAATCCAATTTAGGGGCTTCGTTAAAAACTTCGAAAATAACATGAAGCGAGTTGATGCTGCGTATAACACTATACAGCCTAAAAATATTTTAAAGAAGGCAGAAGTAGAAAATTTTTTAAAGCCTGCAGCTCGATTATTTTATTTTTACTCCAAGACCGAATTTTTCTATACCGATCTTGCCTATAAAAGATTTACCGAGACCAAAAACCCAAAACTTCAGAAAAATTTAAAAGCAATGGGTGTCTTAAAGGAGGATGCCCGAAAACATTTAAACAAAATTTTCTTCGGCCAAAACGCTTACCTCAATGTTTTATTAAGAAAAATTTCGAGCCAGTTTAACGTGGATTTAAACAATTTATTACAATACAAGCAAAAAGAAATATTGGGTTTATTTGAAGGAAAATTGGTAAGCAGAACAGAAATTGCAAAACGAAATAAAGCCATTCTTTTGGTAGGTAAAAAAGGGACGCTATTTATAGAAACAGGTGCAAAGGCCGAAGCGGTAATAAAGAAATTTATTAAACATAGAGAAACTGCACGGAGTTCGAGAAAATTACATGGTGTTGGCGTTAGCAAAGGGCTCGCCAGGGGCAGAGCCCGAGTAATAGTTTCGGGGTATGATAATTTTGATCAGTTGAGAAAAATTATTTCGAGTATGAGAAAAGGCGATGTATTGGTAGCAGAAACTACATCACCGGAGCTTGCCGGTGCTTGCAAAAAGGCGGCTGCAATAGTCACTAATCAGGGCGGTCTGCTTTCCCACGCCGCCATTATCTCAAGAGAATTAAAAATTCCCTGCGTGGTTAATACTCAAAACGCTACTAGTTTAATTAAGAATGGTGATTTAGTGGAAGTTGACGGCAGTCGGGGACTCGTTACAATTATAAAAAGAAAGGTAAAGAGATAAATATTATGCCCAAACGTGAAGGTACGCCCCGAGACCCACATGAAAACAATCAAGATGAATCCGCTAAAGAGCCGTCTGATATTAGCTTATTCAGGCATAGCCTCTCTTCTTACCGAACATATCGAGATATCGCTGGCTCGGAAAACCCTTTGCGAGCCCTCGATCCAGAAAATCAACTCGGTCCAGATTTAACGGAAAAAGGTGCAGAATTTGCGAGAGAAGAGGCAGAAAAGTTTTTTGACGCGCTTGATCCAAAGCAAGATATTTTATTTTTTGCCTCCAGTAACGAACTGCGCGCGATCGAAACGACCAATATATATCGACAAGTGGCACACCAACGCGGTTTTGAAGTTATTAAGGTTGCCAACCCAAGAAGCGGACATGCCCTGGAAATAGGTAATGGCGAAATAAGAGTTGTAAAAAACTTATCGCTATACCCGAGAAATAAAAGTAATGTTGTTATTGATAGCGTTTTAGGTCCGCCCCATCAAAGACCGCCAATTAATTGGGAGGCGATTGCTGACCCTGAACTAAAGGCAAGGTACGAGCAAGCCGCAGCGATAATTGCTGCTGATGATCGCGGCTCCTTTGGCGCTAACCTGTTGGCCCACAGCGAAAAGATCAAAAAATTATTTCCAGAATTATCCTCGGCCACTGATCTGTATAGGCAATTTAAAAATATTGTTCGGTTAGTGCGTTTTGGCATTGAGAAAGCGCGAGCATCAGGACTTAAGAAAAGAGTGAAAATATTGGCGTTTGGCCATGAAAACTATTTGCTGCCTGCGCTTGAGGAATTATTCCAAGAAGAGGAGATCAGGAATTGTGAAATTATTGATTTTTCATTGAGAGAAGATAGTATTATGGCGCGCTTCAGAGGCAAAGATAGGGAAATCTAATATGGATACGTATTTATGAAAAAAACAGAGTATGTGTTTTTATGGGGAAATACGCAAAGCTGCTTTACTTTTGAAGGCAATACAAATTGCTTGGTTAGATTTCCGGACAATCCTTGGAATAAAGCGCTGGAGGCGATGATAACGGTTGTTAAAGATAACAAAGCATCTTGTTATGTTTCTCAAAAAAGCATAGATAACAATATTAAGTTAGGTAGGCAGTTTTTAGATGCGAGATACGTAAAAATATTTCTCCAAAATATTCACCGTGTTACGGTCCGACATGATCGACTATTTAAGGAGTTAGACAAACTTAATTATAGAAGCCTCGGTGACGAAGAACTGCTAAATTATTTTATAAAAATATTAAATCAATGGTCAGATACCATTGGCTATTTTCGCGGTACGCAAATGGAGGGCACCCAAGTATTAGCTAATAAAATTAATAAATTAGTCGGGCCCGAAGAAGCGGCTACGCTGATTTTGCCAACAGACCTGGATCCGGTAAACCGGGAAGAAAAAGATTGGCGAAAGCTACTCAAAAGGCCATTTAGTAAAAAAAGTATTTTTAATCATCTGCAAAAATACCCATGGCTTGTTCCTTATCACGTTGCGCTTGATCAGGCTTACCGGACTATGCAAGACCGCTACAAGCAAGGTAGGGGAGTCTTTGAGAATCGGGATATCAGAAAGGAAAAGGCCGATCTTAAAAGAAAACAGGGCGCAATATTTAAACAGTACCCTAACGCGGAAAGGCTGGTGAAGCTTATGCAGCAATTGGCTCTGGCCAGGATAAATCTGAAATCCTATTGGGGTGGCACCGACTTTTATTTAATGCCTTTGTACGCAGAAATGGCCAGGCGCAGCGGTGAGCCGATAGCTGATATCTTTAACTATTATTTGATTGAAGAATTGAAAGCATTGTTGAATAGAAGAAAGCTGACAAGGGAAGAAAAGCAAAATCGAAAAAGATGCTTTGTATTTTTATGGAAAAAAGGGAAAATTATTATACGCTCTGGTGATGCGGCTGAAAAATTATCTAAGAAAGAGTTGGGAAGCCTAACCGAAACGGGAAACGCAAATGAGCTTAAGGGCTTTTGCGCCAATCCGGGTAAAATTACTGGCGTTGTCAGAATTTTTGAGGCCAATAATTATAAAAAAGCAAATGCTTTGCGTAAATCATTTGGAAGCGGCGAAGTATTGGTAACTCAAATGACTCAGCCAAATATAGTTGATATTGCCAAAAAAGCGGTGGCCATTATTACTGACGAGGGCGGTATGCTTTCCCATGCCGCTATTATCTCAAGGGAGTTTGGCATTCCATGTGTGGTGGGGACCCATATTGCTACGCAAGTCTTAAAAGACGGCGATTTGGTGGAAGTTGACGCTAATAAAGGATTGGTTAAAATTTTGAAGCGGAAAAATGCCAATTGATTTTAAAAAATGGCAGTTTGAATTTACGCAGCGCAACAGCCACCCTATTTTAATGGCTGATTTTTGGACGCGCGCCATGTATCATTACTTCCCCGAGGAAATAAAGTTACCTTTGGGGGGCCGTGATTACATATATACTGGGAAAAACAGTGGTTATGTAAAGAAAAATCAAAAGCAGGAGCTCTTAAAGATACTTAAAAACGCCGTTTCAAGAGAGCCATATTTGCATTATGTTTATAAAAAGACACTGGCTCGGGTGGCGCAATTCGAAAAAGTTGCCGATGATATTTCTAAACAACTAAATGGCCAAATAAGCCAGAAGGACATTTTAAATTTTTGGTTAAGATTTGATGATCATTTTTGTAAGTTAATTCCGTGGTTTTTTATACCCTATTACATTACCGAAGAAAATTTTTTAGTTGATAAAATCAAACAAAGGCTGGAAAACTACAAAAAAGAGGTTGAGGAAATAACAGATTTTAACAACGCCTTGGCCATACTCGTTCAGCCCAGAATAAAAATGTATTTTCAGCAAGAGCAATATGACTTTTATAAATTGGTATCATATGCTGAAAAGTATAAAAATTTTGAAAAAGACAGAAAATTTACTGAACTAGCCAATAAGTATTTAGTTAAATATGGCTGGACCAGTACGTATCTAGTTCTGCCCTTGGTGCCACTATCACTAAAAGTGTTAATTAAACGAGTTCACGCCGCTCTAAAAAATAAATTTACGCGCCAGTATTTACTGCAAAGACAAACCGCGGTTAAAAACAAAAGAGTGGCAGCGAAATTGTTAAAATTATTGGCGCGCGATAAAGGGCTCCTAAAAAACATCAACTGGGCGCAAAAATATGCTTGGCTACTCACAGCCAGCGTAGAACGATCCCTTATCGCCACTTTTAAGCTGCAGAATTTTTACAGATTGATCAGCCTAGCCGCCGGCATTAAATATGCCGATTGGATTCATCTAACGTCTGTCGAAATTAAACAGGCTCTGGCCGGAAGCCTAAAGATTTCCATGCAGGAAATTGCTAAAAGAAAAAGCGGATATTTTTATATTTTTGAAAATGGCAAGCCAAGCTTGTACACTGGCGCTAAGGCCAGAGCGCTAACTAAGCAACTTGAACGTGCTACTGCGGCATTGCCAACAAAAACAGATCAAATAGTCGGCCAACCGGCCTCCCCGGGCCAGGTTACTGGCAGGGTCAGGATTTGCCGATCAGCCGCCGAGGCGGCCAAATTGGGGCCCGGTGAGATATTGGTGGCTGTTATGACGACTCCGGACTATGTACCGGCCATGAAACAGGCTGCGGCTATTGTAACAGACGAGGGCGGCCTTTTATCCCACGCCGCCATTGTATCTAGAGAACTAGGCAAGCCTTGTATAGTTGGGACAAAAATAGCAACTAGGTTGCTAAAATATGGCGATATGGTGGAAGTTGATGCCGGGAGCGGTATCGTAAAATTATTGGGTCATACCCTAAAACGTTAGAAAACGTGCTATTATAAAACCATATGCTTGTGACAATTTTAGCTTTCTTTTTAGTTTTATTAGTGCTGGTAATCGTCCATGAATGGGGGCATTTTTATGCCGCCAAAAAGACCGGCATGGTTGTGGAAGAATTTGGCTTTGGTTTTCCGCCGCGAGCGGCTTCTATTAAGCACAAGGGCACGCGCTATTCGTTTAACTGGCTGCCTTTGGGCGGATTTGTAAAAATTCAGGGTGAGAATGGCGATGACGATCGCACAGGATCTTTTAGCACAAAATCAATTCCAAAAAGGTTTATCGTGCTTGCTGCCGGCTGTATTATGAATTTGGTTTTGGCCTGGGTGCTATTAAGCATTTCTTTGGCCGCCGGCACGCCGCAGCCAATCGGTGAGGTTAATAAGGATGCGATAAGGGAAAACACCAGAGTAATCGTGGGTTTGGTAGGCGCCGGCTCACCAGCCGAAGCGGCCGGATTTAAATCTGGTGATGTGGTTTTGAAAATAAATAATATGCCTGTTTCTTCTTTCCAAGTTTTTCAGGAGCAGACCCGTGCCCATGCTGGTAAAAATGTAGAATATACGGTGCAGCGAGATGGCGAAACTAAAACCTTAAATGCTGTCCCGCGTGAAAATCCACCGGCCGGGCAAGGCATGATAGGCGTGCAGCTATCCGAATGGGCAGAGGTGTCTTACCCCTGGTATTCCTCGGCTTGGAAAGGTTTAGTTCTCACTTGGGATTTTTTGAAAATGACTTTGGACGGTTTTGGCCAACTTATTGGTCAATTATTCGGCGGACCAAAAGTGGCCGGTGAAGTGGCTGGACCAATTGGCATTGCCGTACTTACGGGGAAGTTTGCCAAGATGGGTATTGTCGCGTTGCTGCAATTTACAGCACTGCTTAGTATCAACCTCGCCATTATTAACGCTTTGCCGATCCCGGCTTTAGACGGTGGCAGAATTTTGTTCCTGTTGGTTGAGGGTATACGCGGCAAAAAGGTGCGGGCTAAGGTTGAGCAGTGGTCGCATGCCATTGGCTTTGCCCTGCTTTTGGCCTTGATGGTGGTGGTAACGATCAAAGATATACGCAATTTATTTTAACCTTCGAATTCGCAAATTGGGACGAATTCGCGAATATTTACGAATAAAAACTCGCTAAATCTAAAGCCGCCTAAGGGGCGGCTTTAAGATGTGTGGATGACACGACAACTGTTTTGGGTGTAGGATTTATTTATCAGCGCGAAGTTAGCGCTAAAGGACCGGGCCCGATAACGGGCTTGGAGGTAGGCACGAGTGCCAACGCTTAGGGTGTCCTGCCGCGAGTCTTCCGGCAGGCCAAGCGGCGACCGCGTGCCGAAGGTGTGAGAGCGGGGGAGCATGGCGCTAAACCGCCAAAGAAGTTTCCCCGGCAGCCAGTCTGGCCCTCCGGGCGGATTAGACACCCGCCAGCAGTCGGGGGTACACCAGCCACACCCGCCTGGACCTTAGCCCAGCTATTCTGGTGTTTGCACCAACCAAGGGCTTGCGTCTGCCTTGGCACCAGAAGAGAACCGTGCAGGCCGCCATCCCGCCGCAGGGGCTTTGACAAATACTGCGTAGCGGCTGCGCTGGAGAAGGTCCGAAGTGCTCAAGCAGTTGTTTTATATAAATGGCGGCTGACCACCCCACGGACAGATGCACGCATCTGATCCGCGAGGTAGGTCGCCGCCACCGGCTTGCCGCCAAATTCTGGGTTAGGTATTTTCCTCCCCGGGGAGACGCCGACATTCAGGGTTCGCGCAAGGGGCACCAGGAATCCCGCCGAGCGCACTTGCTTGGTCCTGGCGCTGGCAGCAAGTCGGGTCGTATTTCGAAGCAGGGCTAAGGAGGAAGGCTCGATGTTGTGAGCGAGCGGTGTGTTCGCGTGTCCAAGGTGCCCGGCGGGCATCACAAACTACGCGGACCCGTATACTCCTTAGCCCTGCTTCTATCGGAAGCAGGGCGATTTCTTTTTTTAGGGCATTTTTGTTATAATCCCAGTAGTAGAAATTCGATATTTCAACTTCCTTGCGGAATAAAAGGTAAGTTGAAATAGGAAAAAGAGATCGAATTTCACTACTGGGTGTTTGTATTTTTAAGAAAGTATGACAATGAAAAAAAACCTTACAAGCCGGGCGGACGATTATGCCGAGTGGTACCAGGATGTTATCGAAGCAGCGGATTTAGCCGAACACTCTCCGGTGCGCGGTTTTATGGTTATTAAGCCGTACGGTTACGGTATCTGGGAAAATATCCAAAAAGTTTTAGACGCAAAAATTAAGGAAACGGGCCACGTAAATGCTTACTTCCCCTTGCTTATCCCAAAGTCTTTTATCGCGCGCGAGGCCGAGCATGTGGAGGGTTTTGCCAAGGAGAGCGCGGTGGTTACTCATCACCGTTTAGTCTCGGATCCAAAAGAAGGTTTGGTGGTAGATCCGGAAGCTAAACTTGATGAAGAATTAATCATCCGCCCGACTTCGGAGACTATAATTTATTCAATGTTTAGCCGCTGGATTCAGTCTTGGCGGGATCTGCCGATGCTCATAAACCAGTGGGCGAACATAGTGCGTTGGGAAATGCGCACAAGGCTGTTCCTGCGCACATCTGAATTTTTATGGCAGGAGGGGCATACCGCCCACACTACTGAAGAAGAGGCGGAAGAGGAGGCGCTGAAAATGCTCGGCGTATATAAAGATTTGGCCGAAAATTATTTGGCCATTCCCGTAGTGTCTGGCCGCAAGAGCGAATCGGAAAAGTTTGCCGGAGCGCTCCGAACCTACACGATCGAGGCTATGATGCAAGATGGCAAAGCGCTGCAAGCCGGCACTTCGCACAACCTGGGCCAGAATTTCGCCAAGCCGTTTGAAGTTAAATTTTTGGATAAAGATAACGAGCAAAAATATGTTTGGCAGACAAGCTGGGGGGTATCCACGCGTTTAATCGGGGCTTTAGTCATGGCCCATGGCGACAATTTGGGTCTGGTATTACCGCCAAAGATGGCGCCTATAAAAATTGTGATTGTGCCGATTTGGAAGGATGACAGTGAAAAAGAAAAAGTGCTGGAACATGCTCAAGAATTGCGTGGACGCCTGCAAGTGCTTGACGGTAACGTAAAAGTAGACGATCGAGATTATCTTACCCCCGGGGCTAAGTTTAATGAATGGGAAAAGAAGGGCGTGCCGATAAGGGTAGAAATAGGGCCAAAAGATATTGCCAATCATGAGGTGGTTATGGTGCGCCGCGATAAGGGCGAAAAAAAAGTAATTTCTATGCACAATTTAGTTGAGATTTTGGAAGATGAGTTGGATATTATGCAATCGGACTTGTTGAACCGCGCGCGTGAATTTATGGCTGAACATAGTTACGAAGTGGATGATTACGAAAAGTTTAAGTCCATTATTGAAGAAAAACCCGGATTTGTTTATGCCCATTGGTGCGGATCTGATCAATGTGAAAGAGAGATTAGCGATGAGACTAAAGCCACCATCCGCTGCATCCCGCTTAGCCAAGCATCTGAACAAGGCAAGTGTATAAAGTGCGGCGCCGCGTCGGGCCAAAGAGTGGTGTTTGCAAAGGCTTACTAGTATGTTTCGGACATTTGATAAGTTGTACGAAAAATTCGCCTATGATATTGGTGTCGATTTGGGCACAGCCAATACCCTTGTCTACGTAAAAAACAAGGGTATTGTTATCAATGAGCCATCGGTGGTGGCCATAAATTCGCGCACGAAGCAGATTCTGGCTATCGGCAACGAAGCCCGCCGCATGGTCGGCCGTACGCCGCCGCATATCGTGGCTACAAGGCCCTTAGTGGACGGGGTTATTTCTGACTTTGAAGTGACGGAACAAATGCTACGTTACTTTATTGGCCGGGTGCAGGCTAAGGGTTTGTCTTTTTTGCGCCGGCCGCGCGTGGTGGTAGGTATTCCTTCGGGCGTGACGGAAGTGGAAAAAAGGGCCGTGGTCGATGCCACGCTTTCCGCGGGCGCGCGGCAGGCTTTTTTAATTGAGGAACCTATGGCCGCGGCCATCGGGGCAAGATTACCGGTGGAAGATCCGGCCGGCAGTATGATTGTCGATATTGGCGGCGGTACTTCTGAAATCGCGGTCATCTCATTGGGCGGTATTGTGGTATCGCGCAGTTTGCGCATTGCCGGCGATGAGATGAATCAAAACATTGTTCAATATGTTCGTGACGAATTTAACTTACTGCTGGGCGAGCGTACGGCCGAGGAAGTTAAAATTGCGATCGGCTCGGCTAAAAGTTTGGAGCAGCCTTTAGAAACAATTATTCGGGGCCGGGATTTAATTTCGGGACTGCCCAAAGAGGTAAAAATAAATGATTCGCATGTGCGCACCGCCATGGCCCGTTCGGTTAGAATTGTTGTTAACAATATTAAAACAGCCATTGAAGAAACTCCGCCGGAATTGGTGGCGGACATTATGAACCGCGGCATTGTTTTGGCGGGCGGGGGAGCCTTACTTCGCAATTTGGATAAGTTGGTGGAAGAAGAAACCAAAATGCCGGTGCGCGTGGCCGAAGATCCCTTGACAGCCGTGGCCCGCGGCGCGGGCATGGTTTTGGAAGAAATAGACGGTCTGGCCTCGGTGCTGGTGGATACGGAGTTTGAAAAAGTACCTAGATAAGCTTCGCTTAAAATCCCAAACCCCAATGCTCAATGACCAATCAAATTTCAATTCCTAAAATCCCAATTGGCCATTAAGTCATTGAGTAATTTATTGAGCATTAGGGTTTGGTTATTGGGAATTCAAAATTTTTTATGCTTCTTAACACCAAAACGAAATTATTCATAGTCATCGTTATCGTTATTGTTGTTTTTGGCCGTTTGGGCTGGCTTAATCCGGTAGAGAATTTTTTTATCTGGGTTACCCGTCCCGTTTTTAATGTATCGCGCAATGCCAGTCTGGGTGTCGTAAATTTTTTTTCTAATGTTTTTACGATCGGAGATTTGGAAAACGAAAACGCGGATCTCAAACAAAAATTGGTTTTGCTGGAAACCGAAAATGCCAGATTAAAAATTGCCGCCGCCGAAGTGGAAAAATTAGGGCAAGCCCTAAATTTAAAGGCAAGAACAGGTTTTGTTTTAACGGGGGCAAGGGTGGTCAGTGTGGATCCGACCAGTTTAAATCAAACTTTAGTGGTAGACCGGGGCAGCAATAGCGGCGTGGTGCTTGCTCAGGCGGTGGTGGACGCCAGCGGGGCCTATGTCGGCCAAGTTACCCGAGTATTAACGAATACGGCCGAAATAACCCTTATTTCCGATTTTAGCAGCCGATTGCCGGCCGAAGTGGCTGAAACGGGCGCCAGGGGCATTATCACCGGCCAGCACGGGCTTTCGGTGGCCCTAATTGAGGTCCCGCAGGGCCAATATTTAAAGGAGGGTGGACGGGTAGTCACTACTGGTTTTACGGTGGGTGTCCCGGCCGGGCTTTTTATAGGATATGTTGATAAATTAAGGACTGGCGGCAGCGACCTTTTTCAGGAGGCTAATATCGCGCCGGCAGCTGATCTTCGCCAGCTGCGCACGGTTTTTATAATCACCGGCAGCAATTGACCGTATGAAATATTGGTTTTATATATTTAGCGTTATTGCGCTTCTTATTTTACAGACTGCCATTCTACCTGTTCTATTTAGGAGTTGGCCAACACCGAATATTTTATTGGTGGCCAGTCTGCTTATTATCCTGATGCATGATCGCGAAGAGCATTTATACACGGCTCTCCTTTGCGGACTGCTTTTAGATTTTATAACACCCGTCCCGAACGGCACCTACGCTTTGCTTTTTGTGGGCGCGGCGGCAGTGATGAAGTTTATCTCGAGGCATTGGATCGATCCCGGTCTAAATCTTAAAAGTCTGGGCTTGATATTGTTCCTGGCGACCGTGGTCTCGCCACTCACAGTCGCCCTGGTTACCGCCGGCTCCCTCTCTTTGGTTTATATTCTTGAACTCGCTTTGCTGACCCTGCCAACGATATTCATCCTAAGCAAATTACTTTATGTTCGAGCCTGACGGTATTGATAATTTAAGCACGCCTGACCTCAACCGGATTTCTATCGAGGAGGTTTTATTAGATACTGATGCCGACGTGGTACACAGCTCTCTCGAATCCGGCCATAGAAATACCACCAATATCAAAATTTTCGCGGCCCTGGTGTTGGTTGGATTGCTGGTTATCAGCGGACAACTTATTAATTTGCAAATAGGCCGTGGCGACGATTACAGCGCCGCCGCTGAAAATAATCGCGTGCGCACCATACGCAAATTCGCGCCGCGCGGTTTAATTACGGATCGGTACGGCGAGCCCCTGGTTCGCAATATACCAAGTTTTGAATTAGTGGCCATACCGATTGATTTGCCCAAAGATAATGAAGCGCGCACAGCCCTTTTTAGCGCCGCCGGTCAGGTTATTGGCATAAGCGCTCAAGAAATAGCAGAAAAACTCAATAGTGCCAGCGCCAATTCTATTGAACCTTTTTTAATTAAGCAATCATTAAGCCAGGATGAGGCTCTTAAACTTGAGGGCTTGGTCCAAAACACGCCGGGCTTCCAAATACAGAGCACGCCGATCCGGGAGTATTTAAACGGCCCCGCCTTTTCCAATATTCTCGGTTTTACCGGCAAATTAACGCAGGAGGAATGGGAACAAAAAAGAGCGCAAAAATATTTTTTTAATGATATTCTGGGCAAAACCGGCGTGGAGTTGGTATTTGAAGATACTTTGCGCGGCCGCCATGGCGGTACCGAAGTGGAGGTGGACGCCAGCGGTAAAATTGTCAAAAAAATAAGAGAAGTTGAGCCGCAGACCGGGCATGATGTAACGCTTACCGTAGACGCCGGCTTGCAGCTTTTTATTTATAATGCTTTGCAGGAAATGCTGGCCGCCCGCCCCGCTTCTTTGGGTGCGGCGGCGGTGGCCTCCAATCCGAAAACGGGCGAGATATTGGCCTTGGTTACCCTGCCCGGTTTTGATAATAATCTATTCGCCAAAGGTATTAAAACCAGGGAGTATAACGCCCTGGTTTCGAATAAAGCCAAACCAATGTTAAACCGGCCGCTGGCCGGCTTGTACCCGCCGGGCTCTACCATCAAGCCTTTAATCGCGGCCGCGGCCTTGCAAGAAGGGGTTATTACGCGCCAAACCAAAATAAACGATGAAGGCGTGATTACGGTCGGCAGTTTTAATTTTTACGGCTGGAAGCGGGAAGGCTTAGGCGTGATGGATGTTATTTCGGCGATTGCCTGGTCATCCGATCCTTTTTTCTATGTGGTCGGCGGCGGCCATGAAGCCTATGGGATCAGCGGTTTAGGCGTAGATCGCTTAGTGGCCTACTTGCAGAAATTTAATTTTGGGCAGCCCAGCGGCATTTCATTGCCTGGCGAAGAATCGGGTTTTGTCCCAAGCCAAGCTTGGAAGAAACAAAGGTTTGCCGGCACAGACGAACAGAACTGGTACTTGGGAAACACTTATCATCTAAGTATTGGCCAGGGTTATTTTCTGGTTACGCCCCTTCAATTGAATATGTATATTGCGGCCTTGGCCAATGACGGTAAAATGATGAAGCCGGTTATTGCCGCTACTGAATCGCCGCAACTGCTTAGAGAGGTGGGGATAGAGCAAAAAAATTTGGAGATCGCCCAAGCGGGCATGCGTGAAGTCATTTTGTCTGGCACGAGCCAGAGCTTAAAGAGCCTGCCGGTTTCGGCGGCGGGCAAAACGGGCACGGCCCAATTTGATGCGAGCGATCTTTCGCGCACTCACGCTTGGTACACGGCCTACGCACCTTACGAAGATCCGGAAATAGCCATCACCGTGATTGTCGAGGGCGGCGGTGAAGGCAGCTCGACTTCAGTGCCCATTGTGCGCGAAGCCTTGCGTTGGTATGCGGAACATAGATTGGCAGACTAGCTCTTGACACATGGGTTTTCTGCCCCTATCATTACTCCAGCATAATTTTTGGGAGGGCTAAACATGATGACAAAAAAATATTATTTGACCGCCGAAGGACTTTCTAAACTCAAAGAAGAGTTGGATTATCTGATCAACGAGCGGCGCCAGGAAATTATAGAGCGCATTCAGGAGGCGGTTGCCCACGGCGACCTGTCCGAGAATGCGGACTATGCGCAGGCTAAGGAAGAGCAAGCCTTTGTGGAAGGCCGCATTCAAGAGCTCGAAGAAATGATTCGCAACGCGGAAATCATTACCCATACCGAGGGCGATCAGGTTAGCATAGGTTCAACCGTAAAAGTGAGTATTGATGGCAAGGAGTACGAATATACAATTGTCGGTTCCAATGAAGCCAATCCGCGCGAAGGCAAAATTAGTAACGAGTCTTTGGTCGGCCGGGCTATTTTGGGCCGCAAAAAAGGCGACAAGGTGGAAGTGGCCACACCGGCCGGAGTAAAGGTGTGTGAGATTATAGAAAACTCCTAGCCAATATCCCGTGGTCTGTGGTTCGTACAAAAACAGCCTTAACGGCTTTTTTGTTATTGTTTGACATCTTAAAATTTTTCAAGTTTAATAACAAGTAAACTCAAGAAGGATTTATGTATTGTTTCAGTCGGCTGGGCCGCCGACCTGCTGTCGAAAGGCAGACTTACATCCCAACGGGTGGCGATAAGCTGCCCGAGCGAACACCAAACTCGCTCCAAGGGCGTGAGGCCCTGGAAGGGAGAACAACATGAGCAGACGAAAGAGCTGGAGAACGAACGGGATCGGCAGCGACCTCTATGCCGTGGTCGAAGCGATCGTCAACCTGAACGCCTACCTTGGCGGGATCTGGGTCGGCGTGCCGACGCATGGTCTCAGGGTTGAAGAATTCAGAAGCGGCAACCCTTCCGTACTTCGCGTTCGGTTTCCACGCTGGACCGAGCAAGAGTGGATCGAGCTCGTGCTCTCGGAAGACCAGGAGAATCCCGAACACGCCCGCTGTATCCAAAGGGGCCGGGTGCGCTGCCCTGCGTTCGGAAAGAGAGTTGGTGAGAAGCAATGGCTGGGATTCGCGTTCGATAACCTCGCCAACTGGTATGGGGGGGCCAGGTTTTTCGACTTCATCAATGCAGACAGCGAGGCTCTCGTGCGTCAAGCTTTTGAGGGCCGGGCAAGTGTGCTCGAGCATTGCCACAACATTGCTCTGACAACTCTGGCAGAACTCGAGGGGTTCTAGCAGTAAGTGGCCCGCTGACTGAAACGTACGGCACCCGCAGGAAGTCCCTGCGGGTGCGCGTGTTTTATGTTATAATTATTTTATGTCTACACGTCAACAGAGCTTGCGGGAGGACAGGTTAAAAAAGATTGAGGATTTAAAAGCGCGCGGGGTTGACCCTTATCCCGTTGATGTTTCGGATGACCGCGAGCCGATTGGTGATGTATTGTCCGAATTTAAAGATGTGGCCGGTGAACCTGGGTCGACCTTGAACAAACTTGCTACCATCGCCGGCCGGGTGCGATCGATGAGATTGCACGGGAAAGTTGCATTTGTTGATTTGGAGGACCAATCAGGCCGCATGCAGGCTATGTTTCGCGCCGATGATGTTGGCGAAGAACAATTTAATGTTTTTGTTAATGATGTCGATGAGGGTGATTTTATTGAAGCAAGCGGCAGTTTGGGTATCAGCAAAACCGGCGAAAAGTCTATTTTCGCCAACGGTTGGCGGATGCTCACAAAATCGATTCGGCCGATCCCGTCTGAATACTACGGCTTAAAGGACGTCGAACAGAGGTTGCGTAAGCGCTATCTTGATTTAATCGCCAACCCGGAAACGCGTGAAATGTTCAGGCAAAAATCGAAATTTTGGCAAAGCCTGCGCCAATTTTTGCTGGACAACGGCTTCATGGAAGTGGAGTTGCCGGTTTTGGAATCAACGCCCGGCGGCGCCGAAGCCGAGCCTTTCGTTACCCATCATAACGCTCTTGATCGTGATTTTTATCTGCGTATCTCCTTAGAGCTGCCGCTTAAACGGCTTTTGGTGGGCGGTTATGAAAAAGTTTTTGAAATCGGCCGCATCTTTCGTAACGAAGGTATTGATGCCGAACATCTGCAGGATTATACACAAATGGAGTTTTATTGGGCTTACGCCGATTATCAGGATTTGATGGTCTTTTTGCGCAAGATGTACCAATATGTAATAGAAAATACTTTCGGTACCCTCAAAACCACTTACGACGGTAAGGAAATCGATTGGTCAGGCGAATGGCCGGTGGTCGATTTTTACGATTTATTTGAAAAATATGCCGGCGCTTCACCGGATTTAAGCGAGGCGGAATTGCGCACGGTGGCCGAGAAAAATGGCATTGATGTCAGCGAAATTTACGGTAAGGGTAAGGTTATCGACGCAATCTATAAACGCAAAGTGCGGCCAAATCTAGTCCAACCGCAATTTATGATTAGGCCGCCGGTGGAAATGGAACCGCTGGCCAAGCGCGATCCCGAATTTCCCAACCGCGTGCAGCGTTTGCAGATCATGGCCGGCGGTACCGAGCTGGGCAAGGGTTTTTCCGAGCTTAATGACCCTCTTGACCAGCGTGCGCGTTTTGAAGAGCAAATGAAGCTGCGCGAAGTTGGCGATAAAGAAGCGCAGATGCTGGATGAGGATTACGTGGAAGCTTTGGAGTATGGCATGCCGCCAGCGGCAGGTTTTGGCATATCCGAACGACTATTTGCGGTGTTGGTTGATAAACCAATCAGAGAGATAGTTTTCTCTCCGCCAATGAAAGACCCCGGGAACTAGGGAACCGAAGGTTCCCTTCCAGCGATCCTGCACCCTCCTTGCAAGGTGCCCTCGTCAGGACTCGGGCTAGCCTCGAATAAGCCGCCGCAGCAAAGCTGCTTACCGTCTTATTCTCGGCATTAAACAGCTCGCTTCGCAAATTAACTTGCTTGCTCGTTTTACTCAAGGAGAATCATGGTGAATTTATCGATTGAACAAATCGCGGAGGAGTTGGGAGCGGGAACAAGATGGCAGATTCATGATGCCAAACTGTCGGGCAGCTTTATATTTAAAGATTTTAGTGAAGCTTTATCTTTTGTGAACAAGGTATCTTCCGCCGCGCGGGCGGCGAATCATCATCCAAATATTTTTATTGAATATAATAGAGTAACGCTAACGCTATGGACGCACAGTGAGAATGGTATCACCGAAAAGGACATTGCGTTAGCTAAAGAAATTGATAAATATGCTTGATATTAAGTTTATACGCGAAAATCCGGAGGTGGTGAAAAAGGGGATTGCCAGCAAAGGCGCCAATCCCGACTTAATTGATCGTGCCATAGATGTCGATGCCAGACGGCGCAGTTTGCAAACCCAACTTGATCAAATTAAGGCCGAGAAAAATAAGCTGGGTAAAGAAATAAATAATTTGAGCGCGGAAGAACGCGACGCCCGCATTGCCGCCCTGCGCGCCCAGGATGTTAAGTCTGAAAGCCTCGAGGACGATCTTAAGAAAGCCCAGGCCGAGCTTAACGATTTGCTTTATAATATACCCAATCTACCTGATCCTGATGTGCCGGTTGGCGAAAGCGAGGACCAAAACGTGGTTATCAAAACCGTAGGCGAACCCGCTGTATTTGATTTTGAATTTGCCGACTATATGGAATTGGCGGGAGAAATGGATCTGGTTGATACGATCACCTCCGCTAAAGTTTCTGGCAGCCGCTTCGGTTATATTAAAGGTGCTCTGGCCCGCCTGCAGTTCGCTTTGGGGCAGTTGGTTTTAGACACTCTGACCAATCCCCAGATTGTGGCTCAAATTGCGAACTCGGTTGATCCGCAGTTGAGCAAAGCCCCGTTTGTGCCGGTGGTACCGCCGGTGATGATTCGGGAAGATGTGTATCTTAAAACAGCGCGTATGGATGCGGATGCCAAAGAAGAAAGATATTATATTCCCAAGGATGAGCTTTATCTAATTGGCAGCGCTGAACATACTTTAGTGCCGATGTACATGGATGAGGTGATTGATGAATCTCTGCTGCCTTTACGTTTTATCGGTTATTCTACGGCCTTCCGCCGCGAATCGGGCACTTATGGCAAGGACACCAAGGGCATATTGCGCGTGCATCATTTTGATAAGTGGGAGATGGAGGTCTTTGCGGATCCAGTTTCGGCGCGCAAAGAGCACGAATTTGCAATCGCTTGTGAAGAGTACTTGGTAAATTTGCTGGAACTTCCCTATCAAGTTGTCAATAAGTGTGCGGGCGACATTGGTGGCCCTAACGCGCGCGGCGTAGATATTAACGTCTGGCTGCCCGGCGAAAATAAATACCGGGAGACGCATACCGCTGATTATATGAGTGACTATCAGGCTCGTCGGCTTAATACCAGAGTACGGCGCAAAGACGGCAGTCTCGAGTTTCTGCATACCATCGACGCTACGGCATTTGCCATTGGCCGTACCCTCATCGCCATAATCGAGAATTATCAACAGGCAGACGGCAGTATCAAGGTGCCCGACGCTCTTAAACCATACATGCCCACCGATGTTATAAAAGGACCGTGGGGGATGGGATAATATGCCTGTACGTTTAACCGGAAGGAGTGCTCCCACTTACCGATCAGGGCGTACCAGCCCGTACGTCCGTTTTCGGCGTTCCGGACTGCAGGAACGCGTAGAACAGAAGAAGACGAATCACAAAAACCGCGCTTATCGCCATAGCCATTGGCTCGGTTTATTGACGCCGGTTGGCCTCACCACTAGCTTGGCTGTTCTTTTGTTACTGGTGGGCGGTCTGTGGTTTTTTGTTTTCAGCACCTCTTTTTTGATCGATGAAGTCAAAATTGTTGGCCCGACTTCTTTAACGCGCAGCCAAATTAACAAGGTGTTTTACGCGTTGCAGGACAAGCGCGTATTGTTTTTTATTCCAGCTAACCACGTAGTTTTTTTAAGTAAAAAAAGGATGGCCGGTGAGCTGAAAAATTCTTATCCTCATATCGCTGAAGTATCCCATTACGACCGCACCTTACCTAACCAGATTTCCTTTGCGGTTTTGGAGAAGAAGCCGGCGTTTGTCTTGACCGCCGATAACGGATCCCGCTATCTCCTGGATGAAGACGGCTTCAGTTTGGGTGAAGCGCTTTCGGCGCTGCCTGCCCAGAGTATAGATATCAGAGGAAATTTATCCACCCAGGCGGAAGCAGGGACCCAAATTGTCGGGGTTCCGGTCTTGAGTTTTGCCAGTTCGGTGCAAAAAAAATGGCCGGCGGACTGGAGTTTTAGGCCGGTTCAGTACGAGATATTAACGGAGGTCGGTTCGGGCGAGTTTAAAATTTTGCTTAATGAAGGCTGGTTTGTTAAAGCGGCTGGCGCCAATAGCGCGGAAAGTTTGGTCGCCAACGTACAAACTATCCTGGCTAACGAGTTTGATACTGACGAAAAACGCCGGCAGCTTTCATATATCGATTTGCGCCTTACGAGCCGAGCTTTTTATTGTCTGAAAGATAAACCCTGCGCCAAATAATCTTTATACAACAAAATCCGTAATTACAGTTTTTATTGTTTTAGGTTCTGGGCTGCGGTTAAAAATTAACTAATTAACCGAATATCTGGTTAGGTAAATATCTCCCCGGTAAAGAAATACATCGGGGATTTTTTGTTCTTCTATTTGCAGCCAATTGGCCGGCACCTCCGGCTTGCTTCCGCCAAAGCCGGTTGTCCAGAGAAGCCAGATGGTTTCGCCGCTCTGACCATAAGTTTTGAGATCACCAATAAAGTCGCCGTCATTTAAAAGGGCAGTACCGGAAAAGTGCGGCAGTTGCTCGGTCTGGGTGATGCCCTTAAGGTAAAGAAGGGGATATGCTGGGGGGTTGGCCGCGCCCCATTGCTGATAATAATATTTGTAGCTGAAGTAAATGAAGGTCGAAGCGACGACTATTTTGTCGCTAGGCTGATAATTGCCAAACAAGTATTCAGAAGTGGCTCGCATACCGGGGTGATTTTTTACATCCAGTTGCTGCCATCTATCCGCAAAGAAAATGACACTGGCCAGTATAAGCAGGATGAGCAGGCCGGAGCCTAAGCGCTGCCATTTAATACTAGCCAGAGCGAGCGCGATGAAAGCTACGATAAATACGGCCGCAAAAATAAAATATCGATCAAGATAAAGAGCGGTCCGCAATGAAATAAGGATGGCCAGTACAAATGGGACAAAGCCCATCAGCACAAGCAGGATTTTGTCGAGTTTGCGATAGCGCCAAAGATAAACCAAAAGCAGAAACACGAAAGCGACCGAAGCGACAATTAAAATATTATTGGCGATGCCCTGCCAACCACTGATCAGTATTTTCCAAATTGTCGCGGGTACGCTCCAACGCTCCATTTCGGGAATCCAATAATTTTGCTCGACCTGACTGAACTGGCGCCAAAAAGTAGGCAGCCACCAGCTTGAGAGCACTCCGGCCAGAATAAATGACGCGGCCCATTTTAGATTTTGCCTGGCTAGAACGGGACGGTATTTTTTTAGCCACCAAATTAAAATAAATAGGCCTTGGGCGGCAAGAGAAAAGAGTAAGAAATAATGTGTGAGCGCCGAGGCGCTGGTCAGTATGGCAAAGGCTAGCCACCATGGCCACCGATTTGTGCGCAAAGCTTTAAGCATCACCCAGGTTCCCAACACTATTAAAAAAGTCCCCAGCGTGTACATGCGTGCTTCCAAAGAATATTGAATATGGAAGGCGTTAACGGCTAAAAGCGCGGCCGCGCCCCAGGCCAGTTTTTTACCTTCGTCCGCTGGATAATCTTTAAATATTTCCCTGACTAATACATAGAGCAGCCAGACGGTAGCCACGCCAAAAAAAACCGAAAAACCGCGCAAAGATTCCAAACTGTGTCCAAAGACGCTGGCCCAGACCCGTAACAACCAATAATAAAAAGGCGGATGCACATCCAAGGCAATGCGCTGCATCATTTCGCTAAAGGGCATGCGGATAAGCAAAGCCGAAAATGCCTCGTCGTGCCAAAGGGCGAGAGCGGTATAATCCCATAGCCTGACTACTAAAGCGGTCGCTAAGATAAAGGGCAGCAATAGTTTGTTAAGAAGGTTGTTCATAAATTTCCATAATTACTTCTCCAAAACGATTATATTCCCGTTTTATGAGTTTGGCGTCGGGATAATACCGTTGGAAGGCTTGGCTGTCATACAGACTCGACTGTGTAAAAACAACCTGATCGCCGGGAAGGAGCTGCAGGCCAAATCTTTCATGCTCGTAGCGTCCGATGCGTACCTGATCGGGTCCCTGCCAAAGACTGGCCGGGTCGACAACTTGATAGGGCTGTTTGGTTTGTGTGGTCAGATACTGGGGCGTTTGTTCGGAGAACCAATCGATAACCAAATAGGTTTTTTCTTTATGGGCGCGCTCATTTAAATACTGGCTGACTGCGGTCAGATCAGAACGAAAAGCGTAAGCGTAGGCCGGTGAGTTGCCGGCGACCCCGAAATAAAGGTTGATGCCATAAACTGCTTCGGCGCCTAACAGCACGATTAGCAAAAGGGCGGCTAGTTTTTTTCTAATGGTCCAGCCCAGGCCTTGTTCGTGCGGAAAAGTGGTTAATATTTCCTCGATAAAAAGGGCGGCTATGACAAAGGTAATCGGAATCACGCCAATTAAACGCAGCCCATGGGGAATGCCTTCGGCCGTGAGTAATTCCGGGACCAGCATTAAGTAGAACCAGAGCGCCATGACGAAAAATGTCAATCTTTTTAAATTGATGGCATATGCTATTTTTTCGCGGTGTTTGCGGAAAGCTTGAACGAAAAATATAACCGCCTGCACGGTGACGGCCAGCAGTCCGACTACAAAAAGCGGCGCGATCAGATAAGAAAGAAAGGGATACCCCGATACATTGTGCCGCCAGTTCAGATCTCCGCCGGTGATGAAGCCAAGGGCCGTCTTTTTAAAAACGACCAGAAAGGTGCCGATTAAATCGCCCTGGTTCAGTTCAGGGGAAAAAATGGAAACCTGGCCGGTGCGGCCGGCCAGCCATTCCGGTTTTCTTATAAAATAAAGGGCGAGCGGAACGAGAGCGGCGGCGAAACTGATGGTCCCGGCCAAAACCGCCGGCCAGTAGCGCCTCGCGAGCTGCCATTTTGGTTGGTTGCGCAGGTCGATAATTATAAGCATGACCAAAGCCAGCCCGACCAGGGGAATCATCATGCGGTATGAAATATAGGTATAAAAACCCAATCCAAAAGCCAGGCCAGAAAAAACAGCGCAGGTCCAATACTCCAGACGCGATTTGGCTTGGGCAACCCGGGTCGCAAAGTAGAAAAATAGTAAAGTAAAAAGCGGCGCCGTGTTGGCGCGAAATGCGGTGCGGCTCAAAGTGATATACCAGCCGCTTACGGCTGTCAGAAACGCGGCCACAAAGGCCAGGCGCGCGTTAAACCAACGCCGTATTAAAAGATAAGTCAAAAGTACAACCAGTACGCCCATGGTCGCAGACACTAAATGGTGGGCTAAAGGCGTCCGGCCCAAAATGGCGACGGCCGGCGTGAGCAAATAAAAAAAGAGCGCTTCACGCCCGTTGCCGCGTTCGTAGAACGGCTGCAGCTTGCCGTTTAAGATACTATTTATATCGAGCCCATTGGCCGCTTCGTCCGGAAATAAGCCGCCGGGCAAACTGCCCAACCCGGTGTAACGCAGAATCGCCGCCACAGAAACCAGAATCAACAATGGCCCGTAGTTTTTTAACCATTTTTTGCCTTCATGATAGGCCCCTTTTAAGTTTTCCATTTTTTGTTTAGAAGTGGTAGAATAGAGCTAAAGTTATGCGAAATTTCAGTAATTTTAAAAGATTTTTATCTTTTGGGCACTGGGCGCGTTTAAAGCCCCGTTCGGCTTCGGTCAAAGACGGCATTATTTTTTGGGGCACTTGTTTGAGTTTCCTCCTGATAATCATACTAATTGTTTTAATTGTCTTCAAGTTAAGGCCGTCGTCGGAATTAACATCCGTTCACTACAATATTTTAATTGGCGTAGATGAAGTGGCCAACGGTCTGCAAATATACGGTTTTGCTCTGGTGGCGGTCTTGGTGTTGATTTATAATTTAATGTTGGCTAAAAAGTTTTATCGTTTTGAACCGTTTGCCTCGTATTTATTAGTGATTGGTTCCGTGTTGGTTTCGGCTGTTTTGCTCGGGGCCGTAATATCGCTTACTCATTTGCCTTAATTTGTTTGTGAAGTATCAATAAAGCGGCCGGGCAGGGCCTTTTGTATTATGTCGGCACCACTCATGCATCAAAGTCGTAATCCACACCGCCAACGCTCCGCCCGAGAGAGGGTTTTTGAGATTATACCGGCGGCATTAGTCTGGTTGAGTTTGGGTTTGGCGGTTTATTTTTCCTTTACACATCCGGCTTGGGCCGCCGTCTATATTATTGTCTTTGACGTTTATTGGGTTTTAAAGGCCATTAATACCACCCTGCATCTTTTGTCGTCCTATAACCATTACCAACATGATCTAACGATGGATTGGTTTGCGGGGGTAAAAATGTTGAGGCACAAAGAGGACCTGATCCGTGTTTTAACAGAGCGGAAAGCCCAAGCGCGGCGAGCCTGGCGCGGTCTGATTAGCCGCGAAATCGAAAGAGTAAACGCCGCGCAAATCAAACGGGACTATGATCAGATTTACCACGTTGTCCTGTTCCCCTTTGTTGATGAAAGCTTTGAACTTTTACGGACAAGCGTTGAAGCCATACGTCAGAGCAATTACCGGCTTGATCGCGTGATTATCCTGCTGGCGGCAGAAGAGCGAGCGGCGGCACAGGCCCAAGCTACGGCCCAAAAATTGCATGATGCTTATCAAGATGTTTTTCGCGGCTTTTTAGTAAGCACGCATCCCGACAACTTGCCGGGCGAAATCAGGGGTAAAAGCGCCAATGCCAGTTTTGCCACAGAACATGTTTTGTTACCATGGCTCGCGCAAAACAATATCCCGCTCGAAAATGTCATAATGAGCAATTTAGATTCGGACACGGTGGTCCACAGGCAGTATTTGGCCAGAGTGACTTATGAATGGCTTTTAGCGGCTGATCCTCATCGCCGCAGTTACCAGCCAATCACCTTGTATAACAACAATATGTGGGACTCGCCGGCCTTGGTGCGGGTAGTGGCGGTGGCTAACTCTTTCTGGCAATTTATGGAATCTTCGCGGCCCGACCGCTTGCGCACTTTTTCGAGCCACAGCATGAGCCTGAAGACTTTGCGCGAGGTTGGTTTTTGGAAAAAAGAAATCGTCAACGAGGATGGTTTTATTTTTTGGCAATGTTACCTGCATTTTAACGGCCAGTATAGCACGGTGCCGTTATTTATTCCGGTGTCCATGGACACTTGCGTGGCGGAAGACTACAAGCAGACCTTGATTAATCAGTACAAGCAAAAGCGGCGCTGGGCATATAATGTTGAATATTGGCCGCATCTGGTGCCAAAATTGTTGGGCAATAAAAAGATTCCTTTGCCTGACCGGCTTTATAAATTTTGGCAGTATGTTGAAGGTAATTATAACTGGGCTACTGCCAGTATTGTCATTGCCACCATGGGCTTTTTACCGTCTTTCTTGGGCGACAATTTCACGGGTACGGTTTTGGGCTACAATTTGCCCTATGCCACGCGCTTAATGATGAACATCGCCCTTGTTTTCTTGATTGCCTCGGTGTACGTGAATATGATTTTGCTGCCGCCCCGGCCTGCGAAATACAAATGGACGCGCACGGCGGCTATGTACGCGCAATGGGTTTTAGTGCCTTTTATCTCAATCATCTGGGGCTCAATTCCTTCTTTAGAAGCCCAGACGAGGCTGGCTTTGGGGAAATATATGGAATTTTGGGTGACACCGAAGCCGCGATCCGTGATCGAAAAATCCGAAATTCGAATATCGAAACCCGAAACTGCCTTAAATTTAAAAAATTAAGTTTCTTGAACTTGTTTTATGCTTCGCCTGCCTGCCGGCAGGCAGGGATTTAGAATTACGAATTTAAATATGATAATTTTCTTTTGGATATTTCTGCTGGCGTTAGCGGTTTCCGTTTTGGCCACCGCCATCGTTCGAAAAATTTCTATCAAAAAAGGAGTTTTCGATTTGCCTAATGTGGAGCCCGCCCGGCGGGCGCACGATAAACCCAAACCGCTGCTGGGCGGCCTGGGTTTAATTCTCACTTTTGACGTTCTAACCGCACTGCTTTATTTTTTATTGCCCCTCTTGAAAGATAATATTCCTTTGGTAAGTATGCTTGCCATTTGGGCCGGCAGCCTCATTCTTGGTTTGGGCGGCGCCATCGATGACATTAAGAACCTAAAGCCGGGCCAACAGTTGTTTTTTACAATTCTGGCCGTACTGGCCGTGGTTGTTTCGGGCATGGGCGTGCCTCATATCACTAATCCCTTAGGCGGCAAAATACCCCTTACCGGTCCGGCCATTGGCGGTATTGGGCTGGTTAGCGCCGCCTTTGTCTTTTTCTGGATTTTGGGCATGATTTATACGACTAAATTTTTAGATGGCTTAGACGGGCTCGCTTCAAGCATTAGTTTGGTAGCCACTCTTTCTTTGTTTGCCCTATCGTTTACGCCGCAGGTTATGCAACCTTATACGGCCGTGCTGGCCGCGGTGTTGGCCGGCAGCCTGCTCGGGTTTTTGATATTTAACTGGTACCCATCGAAAATATTTTTGGGCGAGGCCGGCAGTACGTTCCTCGGTTTTATTTTGGGAATTCTGGCCATTATTGCCGGCGGAAAAGTGGCCACAGCCTTCTTGGTTATGGGTGTGCCCATTTTGGATGTGGCTTGGGTAATTTTGCGCCGAATTTATACCGGCCAATCTCCGTTTAAGGCCGATCGCCTGCATTTGCATTTCCGTCTTTTAGATCTCGGCTTAAGCCACCGGCAAACCGTGGCCGTCTTTGTATTGTTTTCGGCTGCATTTGGCGGCACGGCCGTACTTTTGCAATCCTTTGGCAAGTTTATATCCCTTTTGATATTACTACTTGTCATGCTGGCTTTCGGTCTGTTCGTGGTTTACTTAACCCGCCGCCGACGCTTGACCCCGTAATACAACCTCGATAATTCTCCTACGTTTTGATGAACAGCATTATATAAAACTGTTAGATATCTGATTACAAAAGCAGTATTAATACCGAGTCGAATTGATGGAATTCAAAACGATCGAGGTTGATATCCGGGGTTGACTAAGGAAGCGCAATCCACTACTATTACGTAGTCTTTAATACCTTAATTTATAATTGAATTTTTAGAGAATATGTTCGCGATTATCCAAACCGGTGGCAAGCAATACACTGTTTCACCTGAACAGACCGTCAAAATAGAAAAGCTCAAGGCTGAAAAAGGGGAAACCGTTACGTTCGATAAGGTTCTTTTGGTGGCTGATGACGATAGTGTTAAAGTGGGGAAGCCGTTTGTAGCCGGGGCGAGTGTTTCCGGGCAGGTTTTGACCCAAGCCAAGGATAAAAAAATCAGGGTTTTTAAGTATAAGGCCAAATCTAAGTATCGCCGTACCGCTGGGCACAGGCAGGCTTATACGGCCGTAAAAATCGGCGAGATTAAGGTCTAGTTCCGAAAAAAAGCACTTAATTTCAACCACCAAGAGCCGGTGGTTGTTTTAGTATTGACTATTTCTTTTAATGTTGTAAAATATGATACACGGACATTAAGTTCTGGTTTGGGTAGCCTTAACGTCTAAGTCCAACTAGCGGACTCGCACGGAGGATCGGCCGATCTACCATGGCCTCCGTATGGAAAGCTTGAGGACCCTTAGGTGTTAACCCACTCCCAACTAACGTCAGCCAGGCCTGCTCACCTCGTTCCGATCGCAAGGTGCGTGGTAAGCGGGTTCTGCAGTTAGGGCGGAGCGCGGAGTACGAGGCGCGAAACCGGGGAAGAACCAAATCTTGGGCGGGAAACAAACCAAACTCGTCGCTGTGGGAGGTTTGCGATCAAACAAGAAATGGTTCAACGTTGGCGTAGCCCACAGCCGGTAACCAGTCTTTTGGGGGGACTGGGGATGGCGGCAGGCGTTGGTAAAGCGAGCAGTGCTGGAACGGAGAGATGCTGAATGGGTTCGGGAGTTGTTCGCCACTAGTGTGCGGCAACTTACCTTGAGCGGCTCGGTCGATCCGGTAGGGCATTGTAAGGTTTGCGAATTGCTTGCGTGGAGCCCAAACCAGATATTGGGGCTGGACCTCGGGTGTGAGGCACGGGGGAATTCATCCTCCCCCCGTGGCGCTGTTCGCGGTCTTTGCTCGCGACAGGGTCGGGTTCGATTCCCGTCAGCTCCATTGGAGAGGTAGCCAAGCGGCCAAAGGCGCCGGGGTGTTACTCCGGTGATCGGGTCAATACCTGGTCTGCGTGGGTTCGAATCCCACCCTCTCCATGAAGTACTGGGCAGTGGTCTCCCTTCCGTTGCCTAGAGTTGGAGGAGTAATTCCTTTTCGGAGCGCAGTGCCTCGCGTGGTGACGGGTGAAACCCGGGACTCCCAAGCCTAGAGCTTGGGAATAATACCGGGGAGTAAGTCCCGATCCAGCGAGCCTGCCCCTCCGGGCACAAAAAGCCGTAGCGTTGCATGAAACACGCTACGGCTTTACCTTTTATTGGTGGGTTTTACTATTTTCCGTACTCCCGACGGCCCTCGAGGGCGGAGGTGAGCGTGACTTCGTCCGCGTACTCAAGTTCGCCGCCAATGGGCAAGCCCCTCGCGATGCGCGTTACGCGCACACCTATCTCTTTAAGCTGCTTGGCGATGTACATGGCCGTGGTCTCGCCCTCAAGATCGGCGTTGGTGGCGAGAATGACTTCTTTAACGGTTCCGTTTTGGACCTTGGCCAGGAGTTCATTTATTTTTAAATCTTCAGGGCCCACGCCGTCAATGGGGGCAATGCTGCCGCCCAAGACATGGTAAACTCCCTGATAATCGCCGGTTGATTCCAAGGCCACTACATCGAGGGGTTTTTCCACCACGGCAATTATGCTCTTATCGCGCCGGCTGTCGCGGCATATTTCGCAAACACTGCCTTCAGACATCGTGTAGCACTCACGGCAATAGTCTATGCCGCCTTTGAGCTCTGATATGGCAGCACCAAACTCTTTCAAATCCGACTCGGCCCAGTTAAGCATGGCAAAAGAAAGACGGCCGGCGGTTTTAGGGCCGAGGCCGGGTAGTTTAGTGAACTGATCAATGAGTTTTTGTAGGGCTTTAGGCAGCTTAGACATTTAGAACGGACTGATTGTTTCCATCGCGGGCGGCGGCCCCGATGGCGTATCTTTGCCCAGGTTATGGAAAGTGACTTTTTCGGGGTCGAAGAATAATTCAACATCGCCGGTCGGGCCATTGCGGTGTTTTTTGATGAGTATCTGGGCCACGTTGGGTTTTCTGGATTCCGCGCCTTTGTAATAGTCTTCGCGGTAAATAAACATAACTACGTCAGCGTCTTGTTCAAGTGAGCCTGATTCGCGCAGATCAGAAAGCATGGGAATGGCCGGGTTGCGCTGTTCGGGGGCGCGGCTAAGCTGCGAGAGAGCCAAGACCGGGACATTAAGCTCGCGGGCGAGGGCTTTAAGCGATCTGGAAATTTCAGACACTTCCTGGACGCGATTGTCGGTGCCGGACATGCCGCGCATGAGCTGCAGATAATCGATAATAATTAAACCTAATTCGTGGTCGGCCTGCAGGCGGCGGGCTTTGGTGCGCAGCTCCATAACATTGGCCGAAGCGGTATCGTCAATAAAGATGGGCGCTTCCGCCAACCGGCCCATCGCGTGTTGAATTTTAGCAAAGTCGTTATCGGGGCCCTCTTCGGAAAGTCTGCCGGTGCGCATCTTCCACATGTCTATGGCAGCCTCCGAAGCCAGCAATCTATCTACCAACTGGTCGCGGCTCATTTCTAAAGAAAATATGGCTACGCCCACGCCGGCATGCGCGGCGTGTCTGGCCATATCCAGGGCCAGGCTTGTTTTACCCATCGAAGGCCTGGCCGCCAAAATAATCAGGTCCGATTTTTGCAGGCCGCCCAGCGTCCGGTCTAGATCGATGAAGCCGGTGGTAATACCGCGCAGTTTGCCTTTTTCGCGATGCAGTTCGTCAATGCGTTCAAAGGTTTCGTTCAGGGCCTCGGAGAGGTGAATAAAATTTTGCTTGAGATGCTTTTGCGAAACCGAGAAAATTTTCGTTTCGGCTTGGTCTAAAATTGTGCTGACGTCGCGTTCCTCATCATAGGCGATATTGGTGATATCGCTGGAAACTTTTATTAATTTGCGCAGCGTGCCTTTGCGTTTGACAATTTGCGCATAGTGAACCACGTGCGCGGCCGTGGGCACGGAATTAACGAGTTGGGTAAGGTAGGTGGTGCCACCCACGCCTTCCAGTTTGCCAAGATCGGTCAGGCGGTTGCCCACCGTGAGCACATCGATGCTGGATTTGGCTTGATATAAATCAAGCATGGCCCGATAGATAATGATGTGCTTGTCATAGTAAAAATCGTCCGCATCGATCAGATCGGCAACTTTAATAATGGCGTCTTTGTCTAACATTAAAGAGCCCAAAACCGACTGTTCGGCTTCAACATTTTGAGGAGGAATGCGCGGCGAGGCTACGCTGTAGTTTTGATTTTCTTGGGCCATATATAGCTTCAGTTTAGATCAGCGCCAGAATAGCTCAAAATGGGGATATGTGGATATCATTTAGGCCTGATTTTAGTGCCTTCTGGGGTGTCCTCGACGTTAAAACCGAGGTTTTCGATTTGGCCGCGGAGCGTATCTGATTCTTCCCAATTCTTGGCAACGCGGGCCTGATCCCGCTTTTTTGCAAGTGCATGCACTTCAGGCGGTATGGGCCGGGGTTTGAGGTTCGCCAAATCCAGGCCCAGCACTTTTTCCATTTCATTAATGGTTGCTCTCTTGACGCTGTTGGGCAGTTGTGATTCGCGTATCAGTTCCCAAAGCAGAGCAATGGCGCCCGGCGTATCGAGGTTGTTTTCCAAAATCGCTCGAAAGCGTGCCAAAACGCCTTCGTCTGGCTCTGAAGGATCGTCGTATTCGGCAATGGCGGCGCGCAGGGCAGATCGGGCTTGTGATGCGGCGCGCAATCCTTCCCACGTGAAGTTTAATTTGTTTTGGTAGTGAGAGGTAAGGACTAAATACCTAAAATCAAAAGCACTAAAGCCCTTGGCTTTGAGATCGCTTAAGGTAAATAAATTACCGCGCGATTTGCTCATCTTTTGTCCCTCCACCAAAAGATGTTCGCCGTGCAGCCAGTAATTTGCAAGCGGTACCCCAAAGGCCGCCTCCGACTGGGCAATTTCGTTGGGGTGATGAGGGAACAAATGGTCGACGCCCCCGGTGTGAATATCAAAAGGTTGGCCCAAGAATTTGCGGCTGATGGCCGAGCACTCAATGTGCCAGCCGGGAAAACCCTCTCCCCAAGGCGACTGCCAGCGCATAGCGTGATGCTCAAACCGCCCTACTGTTTTAAACCAGAGGGCAAAATCAGCGGGGTGTTTTTTGGAAGTTTCGGTGACAACTTCCTCGCGCGCGCCCTTAAGCATATTTTCAAATTTTTGGCCGATGAGCAATTCGTATTTTGGGAATTTAGCGATGTCAAAATAGATTGCTTCCGGCGTTTCGTAGGCCGAATTATTGTCCAGAAGTTTTTGCACAAGCTCGATTATTTCCGGAATATGGCCGGTGGCTGGCGTAAGAATTTCCGGCCTGATCATATTCAGATCCGCCGTATCTTTGAGAAACACGTCAGTATAATGTTGGGCCACTTGCCAAACCGTTTTGTTTTGGATCCTGGCCCCTTTTTCGAGTTTGTCTTCGCCCTCATCCGCATCGGAAGTAAGGTGGCCAACGTCGGTAATATTCATAACGCGCTTAACTCGGTAGCCCAGGTGTGCGAGTACCCGGTGAAGAATGTCGTAGAACAAAAAAGTGCGCATGTTGCCGATATGCGGATCAAGATAGACCGTCGGCCCGCACGTGTAAAGACGAACTTCATTGGCGGCAATCGGTATAAATTCGACAATCTCTTTTTTGTACGTATCGTATAATTTCAAGGCCATGCGCTAATTGTATCTGTATTTTTTATTTTTTGCCATCCACTTGGCGTACGCGGTATCTTTTATGGTATAATAAAATCAGATTTTAAATATCCGAAACTAAGGAAAATTATCACAAACCAAAATGAGAAAGTTTAGGCCGGGAGCCGGAGACGGAAAAGACGAACAAGACGAAGGAGTTCGCTTTTGGGATCCGGAAGGCAAGCTGAAAAAAGTAACACCGGGCCGAATACGGGAAAAAGAGGGCAAAGAACCAAGCAGGCCTATTTTTATTAGAGGGTCCATGGAGAAGCCGGAATTTTTTCCCTATGGCTACGACCAGCCATGGTTATCAGAACGCACCGCCGGCCTAGACAAGCTAACAGTACCCGAGCTTGAAGTCGAATTGAGCAAACTTGAACTCCTTTTGGAAGGCCTTAACCGCGGTGAAGCCCAAAGAAAGGGCAGTTTCCGAGAGCAATTATTGCTGGCTGAACGGATAAGCGCGATTAAGGCATTATTGGCAACCGCTGATAGAATCAAGCCCATGGCCGCGGAAAGTAAGGTTGCAGATACGTCATCTGTTGTTGAGCAGGTTTTCGAGCATCCAGAAGTTATTGAACAAGAGCCCATACTCGTCGAGCTTATTAGAAAACATGTAATTCAAGACCTTAAGGAATTAAGCCAAAAGGAGCTCGATATGGAGGCCACGGCGATGGTTCAGGAGATAAGGGCCTTGGGTCTGCGTAAAAAAATTGAACCGCGGTTAGAGCAGGCCTACGAGTGGGTCTTGGCTGAAAAGGAGAACCGCCTCAAGGCCAACAGGCTTGAGGGTGATGATTTTACGCCTCCGGTTGATGCCACAGAGCGTTTTGTGATCCCGGCCGCATATTTGAGCAATCCTGATTTGGCGTTGTATCCCGCCGCCTTGGTTCGCGAATCAGACCAAGCCGAATTGGAGGGCTTGCGGGACCATGTTGCCAGTCAGATTAAAGATGCGGAAGAATGGCCGGACTCTAAGAAAAAAAGGGCAATGTTTGCCATACTCAAGAGGCGCCTAGAACAACTGGAATCTGAAATACAAAGTCGCCTGCAGCGACTGGAATCTCAAAAACAAAGGCGTGATGCCAAAATAAGAGCTGAAGAAGAAAAGTATTGGCACGGGCCAAAAATCCTATATGATGGCCGTGAAAAAGAACTGACTCTGGAAGAGCAAGTTGCCTGGTTGGCCAGCGAGATTAGGCATGCGAGCACCCGGATGCTGAAAACCAAAGCACAAGTGGAGCCGCGCGAGCGATACATTTCCCAACTTAAAAAAGCACTTATCAGAAAACAAGAAGAGTTGGTTGTAACCAAACGATATGTGGGCGAACCAAATGGCGAGCCTGCGGCCGAGCCCGCGGGGGAAGCGGGCGAGGTGGCTAGACCCGCGGCCATAGATTGGCGCGCTGACTTAAGCGACGAAATCGAGCGGGGTACCATCAATCTCCCTTCTGCGCAGGAGTTGGAGGGCTCCACGCCCGATCAGCTCAACGGCATTGTCACTAAAGTATTGCCCTCTATTCGAAGGCGGCTGACCCGCGATCATCAGGAGGACCCGGCCGAACTGCGTAGAAAATTAGATGCGGTTACGGCCTATGAGGAGCAGGTTTTAGCGCCTGTTTTGCAAGTGGTTCAGGACCGAGCCAACCAAGCTAAAAGCAAGCCGGCGACCGAAGCGCGGGCTGAAAATGACGCTACTCCCGTTACTGAAAAACCTACTCCTGCCAGCCGAGGGCGCGGCCGGCCTCGAAAGGAAGTCCAAGCAGAAGATCAAAGCACCGTTAGACTTCGCCAAAAACTCGCTGATCTGAATACAGAAATCGAAACCAGAGAGCGCCAGAAGGCAGAACTGGTAGAGCGGCAGAAGCGGCTGACCGCAGCTTTTGATAATTTAAAGGAGTTGAGAGACTTTATAGATACAATCGAACTCGGCCAGGGCGAACCTACCGAGAAAGAAACGCAAGCGGTTGACCAACTTGTTCGCAAAGCCTTTGCCGCGCTTAACAGCCTGGTTCTGGTAGAATATACATCACTTGACTACCGCAAAAAAATAGAAAAAGGCAAAAAGGAAATTCTAAAGTTAAGGTTGGAACCGGGCAAGTTAATAGATGTTGATTTTGTCAAAATGGAAGCTCGCGCCGAAAACGGCGATTTATTGGATACACTATTCGTTTCCGCGGACGGACAACTGGGGCTCAACAGACCAAAGCAAAAGCCTATCCGGGAGGTGGAAGCCATGCGTATTATTTTGGGCGATCTTAGGGCGATCGCATTGAATTTTAGAGATTTGGTTGGCAGTGAAAGGGTTCAAGTTCGTAGGGAACTTGGTTATTTGGGGGATAAGGTGCTTGCACCACTTTATGCGGCGCGCGATAAATTTATCGGCATGCTCGCTACCCGAAGACCCGAGCAGGCAGCGGCAGGAGAAAAAGGTAAAAGTGGGCGACCGGGTAAGCGCGAGGGCAGAAAAGAAGTTCCGCCTCGTTCCGCGCAAGCTGTTCCGGCCGAGACTCCTCCAGCACCCGAAGCTCGAGCCAGCGGCAATGAAACCGATGCCGAGAAAATCCGCAAAAGCTTCGCTTCGTTATTTGCGGTAGCGGCGCGGCGAGCCGGTGGGGTGGGCAAAACTTTTAGCATCCAAGGGCCGCAAGGTGTTATTAGTGGTGAAATGTTGGACATGCATAGTATTTCGGTGGCGCGTAAAACTCCCGAAGGCCAAGAGGTCGAAAAAGGCATCATTACCAACGACGGGCACTTTATTCCCAGCAAGTAATTTACCTACTCAAAATGTCAGATCCTATTCAACCGGGTTCGCCAATTGATCCTACTTCAGCCGAGACAGGCAGTGAGCTTTCTGACGCAGCTCATCTAGTCTCTAGTTTGCGTCAAAACATTGAAGAGGTTTCGGCTATGGTTGCCGGCGTTTCCGCAAAGAAAGCGCCTTTGGCTGATTTTTTCCCCATTTGGCAGCGTGTTAAGCAGATACGTGAACAATTTAAACAGTTACCTGATGTCCCGCTTTGGCAGGACGAACAAACGCAATTATACGAGGCCTATGAAGCCATTCGTTATGGCCGCTATCAAGAATTTTTACGCGGTGCACTTGCTGACGCCCTTCAAGAGCTAAATCCCGATTGGCCTGAATCAGAAGTAAATCGCTACCGCAACACAATGTCTTTGCCAGAAATGCAGGATAAAGTTCTCAATGCTGCAAGACTGGTACGTAGATTGAACGAGAATTTAGATTTTCTCCGGGGCGTACTATCTCACGCACCCGAGCTTAAAATTTTGGAAAATATGGAGACTTTGCTCGCGGCCCAAAGCGAAATTGAAGACATTATAGATCAGTTGCAAAGCACTCTTGAAAGCGGCACCACGCCAATCAATACGGGCTTAGTGGCGGAGTTGCGCGAGCGCGTTAATAATGTAAAAAAAGACCTCGCAGATTTAAACCGAAAAGCATCAGAGGAGGGTCAAGTTCAGCCTGCTGCAGAGTCGGCGCCAGTGGAAACAGAACAGCCAGTTCCGGCTGTAGTTACTGTCGAGCCGTCTGCGGCAACGCCGTCGGCGGAGCGGGAAGCCATTGAAATAACCGGTTCGCTGGCTAAAAAAATGGAAAATATTTACGCCAACTTGCAGGACAAGGGTGTTAATGTTCCATATGGGTTATACCATTTTGAATTTAACGGGACCGATGTAGCTTTCTATGTAACTGCTGATTTTGAGGGTCAGGGCCGGTATGTGGGAATAACATCTACCGAAAAAGGACGCTCGGTACAGGTTGATTTCCGGCTCTATCTTGATTTGGGCAAAGTTGAATTACGTAAAGGAAGCGACAAACAAATTGTAACCGGCGAGCCGGCCATGGCTACGCTCGAGGACCTATTGGTTAAGCTGGAAAGCGGTACGGGTAAAAAATTTATAAGCGAACCGGCCCGGACTGTGGCGGAAACCCAAGAGCCTTCGCCCACGGATTTGGACGCAGCTTTGCTACACGAGCAGGAGGAACCGGCTATGCCCGAGGCCGCGGTAACAGAGGCAAGAGAAATTGGGCGGCCGCAGCCTGCTGAAATTGCCGCATCGGGATGGGAGAATCTTGTTATGCCGTCAACTTCGCTGCGGGCGCCGCTCAATGTTATAGAGCGATCGGACGGCACCCATGCTATCTACATCAGAGCAGGCGCGGAAATAGACCACATAGCTGTCGGCGGCATCAGACATAATTTATTTCCTGAAGCCGAGGCTTATGAAAGATTAGAAACAATTGAACCGGCCATAGTGCGCATTCAGCCCACCACAACCGCCGGCGAAGTCACCTATAGCGTGGTCAAGCAAGGCGTGGTCAAGCAAGCTGGAGAAGCTGAACTAAGACCGGCCTCTCCCTCTGGCCTGGCCGCGCAACCCGCTTTGGGCGCAGAAATAATTGCGGAAGCGCCGACAACCGAGATGGAACCGGCGCCGGTTGAGGCGACTCCGACCCCGCAAGCCCCACCTGCTCCCGAGGAACGCGAAGAAGATGTAGCGGCAGTTCCTGATGCTGCCCAACCCGAACCAGAACCCCAACCAGAACCAGAACCTATTAGACCGGAACGGCAGCAAACTTTTGATATGGCGGAATTTGCCGCGCTGGCGGCTGAATTCGCGCGGGAGGCGGATAAAGAAGATTATTACACCTGGGAAATGGGTCTTGCCCGCTTACCCCAAGAGCTTATCGACAGTTCAGAAGAGAGATTAAAACGAATCAGAGTGATTATTGATGAGTTTGGGCATTTAATTGGGCTAGAGGCAAAAGTTAAAGATGATTTAGGTTACGAGCTTCGTATTTCTGTTCAAAAAAGCGCTTTCAGTAGTTCGGCAAAAGACGGCGTGCGGGTAGTTTTAAACTTTGCCGACAAGGATATGAAAAGCATAACCTGGAATTTTGTCGACGATGGCTATATTTCTTTTAGCGGATGGTTGGGTAAAGACCCTTTACCTGATTTTGCCAGCAAACACAATCTGACTAGTGTCCAAAAGGATGCTCTGGCTGTTTCTGAATTTGAAAGATTGATTATGCCCCTAAAGGGGCGGCTTGAGGAAGTTGATAAACAAAAACAGATAGCCGCCGCCGAAGCAGAACTAGAAAAAGAAAGAGAAAAAGAAAGAGACGACTATGAGCCGATAACTAGGGAGCAGAGATTAGTAAATCAAACGAAGTATAATAGGTTAGCGCCGCTTGCGGCTAAAGCTAAAAACGGCAGACTTGAACTTCCTAATGGACAAGTTTTGGAATTCTTGCCCGAGGCGGGCGAGAGCAGGCACAGAAATATTTTAGTAATTAACGAGGCAGATGGGACCTATGTAGTTATTGACGAAGAAGGCCATCGTCTGGCTATTGATTTAGAATGAGCAGTCACAACCAAGATTCCGAATTGGATGAATTAGAAAGAATGGCGCGCGAAGCGTTGCGAGCTCAAGGCGTGGACCCGGATGCTGCGTCGTCTGACGCTGAAGTTCCTTTATCGCCAAGCGAGCCGGCAAAGCCGCGCCGAAGGCGCGCAAGTGGCGCTGCGGCGGACGCCTTAGTGGCGCGGGCAGGGACCAGTTCGGGTTTATCCGAACCAGCGGTTCCGCCTGTACCCGAGGCAGCCCCGATGCCGCAAGCAGCGCCAAAGCGTAGGAGGGCTAGTGGTCAGGAAGCGGACGATCTGGTCAGCAGGGCTGGCGCTCCTACCGCCCAGCCGCCGAGAGTGAGAGTAGCAGAAACCAAGTCGGAGCCAACAATACCCGAGCCCGTGCCGGTCGCTCCCATACCGCGTATAGAAAGTCCGTGGCTTGAGCCCGCGGCCGCCAAACCGCCGGAGCAAAAGACGGCCGGGGATGAAGAAATTATTGATCGCGAAACAATGGAGGAGATGCGCGGGCGCATTGAATCGGACCTCTCAACCCTGTCTCAAATGTCCGAGCCCGAGCTTGATCGGGTAAAGATTTCTATCGAGTCTTTTCAGAGATTTACGGCTGATAAGGATTTACAGACAATTGAGCTGCATTGTTTTATAGCGGACGCGCTTTCACGGGTGGAAAGCGCGCGCCTGAAATTGAGAAATGGCGGAGATAAGAGATTGCCAGCGGAACAGGAGCCAACCAGGCCAGAAACGGAACTGGAAAGAGAATTGCGAGGCGTCATGGCTGAAGTTTTGTCTGAAGTCGGTTTAAGGCCAGATGAGGTCAAGGCCATAGATTTTGGAAAAATCTGGGCCTACCTTAAGAAAGTTGGGGGAACAAAAATAGATCTTAAAGATATGCTGATTGCCGGCGGTCCGGCCATCGTTGTTGCGGGTATTTTGCGCTGGACATTACGGACTAAACTGGGCTGGGCACCGGAAACAGCCGGCGCCGTGGTGGGCGGCCTGTTCGGCTTGGCCAGGGGTATAAGCGCCGAAGATAGGCGCCAGCAGACGCGCCGGACAAAATATCAGGAAATTCTGCACGAGTTTACGGCCACGGGCGGATTTGACGGCTTGTGGGCAATGGCTGATAAGGATATTTTAAAGGCCATGACTACGGTTTTGGCCATGCGCAAGACAGTGGAAAAGGCCGAGGGCGAGCTTGACCCGGCACGTTATCAGGAATTGACGGATTTAATCACCAAGCAGGAGATTTTACTATTGCGCCGGAAAGAGTTGCGGGAGAGCCAAGGCGTGGAACGCTTGGTTAAATTTATGGCGGTGACGCGCGGTGTAAACCTTGATGGCTTGCAAAGCCAGCGTAAATTACTGCTGCACCGTTTTATTCTAGACCGGACTGTCGGCGCTGAAGTAAAAATAGCGGCCGGACAGCGGCGGGATTATAAAGCCGTGGCCGGCAAGGCCGTGGCCGGTGCGGCCATTGGCTGGAGCATGGCGGCTTTGACTGATTTGCTCTTTGATTGGGCAAGAGTCCGATTTTTTAGCGGTGCCCCGGCCGAAGCGGCGCCGGAGGGTGCCGGACCGAGTGAAGCACCAACCGGAGCGGAAGGAGCGCCTGCCGAGCCAACCACACCTCCGGCTGAAACAACTGACACGTCAACTGCGCCCACTCCCACAGAGCAGCCGCCAGCGCCGAAACCAGACATAAAAGCAGCACCGGCGCCCGCCGCGGCTGAACCGGCTGAACCTACTACGCCCGCTGCCGGCGACTTAGAGCGTGCTTTAACGGCCGCGTCGGACCGAGCCCAAGACATAGTCAAAGAAGCGCGCGAAGCGGCCGCCGCCGCGCGCGCGGCCATGGCCAATGCGCCGAGCGAACAAGCTCGTACCGCTGCTGAACTCGCGGCCCAAAAAGCGGAGGCCGCCGCCCAAGCCGCCGAGCGAGCCGCGGCTGAAGTAGGCAGGGCCACTACGCGCGAAGCGGCGCAAAAGGCGCTTCGGGAAGTGGCCGGCAAAGTGGCGGAAGCGCAAATGGAGCAGCAAGCGGCCGAGGCGGCCACGGCCGCAGGCAAGGCCATTGAAATTGCGGGCGAAAAGATTGTGATACCCGGGACGCTCATGGATGTCACGAGCGAGGCCGGCAAAAACGGCATCTCCTATCTGGTGCGGGATCAGCTTGAATATATTGCCGACCAAGTTAAGGGTAATGCGGAAGTGTTGCAAAAGATATTCGGTCCGAGCATTGATGCCGCGGATGTGGCCGAGCGATCGGCGGACTTTAGGCAGGCTTTGCGGGAAAAAATGTTTGCGGTTTTGGAAAACAATGAGGTGGACGGTAAAACCATTCTTAAGTTAGATGAGGCAGGGAAGGTAATTTCTGAAGTACGTTTAGGCGCCGCTGATGTTAATACCGTGTCCATAGAATACGACCCCTCTAATCCGAGTGGCTTTGCGGTGAAGGTCGAACCGCCGACCTATGTTGAACCTGTTGCGCCGGCCCAACCTCTCGCGCCGCCAGCAGAAGCGGCGGCGTCACCGGCCGCCTGGCCGAGGAAATTTTCGCTTGAAGACTTACTGAAGTTCAGAGAGGCCGTTAATTCGCCCAATTTCCCGGAGTCGGTAGATAAATTGGGCGGGCATTTTAATCTTCAAGAGCCGTCCTTGCCGCCGGACGGAGTTCCGCAGCCGCCTGATTATTTGCGCGAGGATTTCTGGCAGGGCCACGCGCCAACTAAAATGGGTCTTTTATTCGAGGCGCCCACGACAGCCATGGCCGCGGCGCGCCTGTGGTTTTTAGGAAGTATGGTCAGCGCCGGACTTTACGGCGCGCATGAGGCCACTCAAGCCGTCGTCTCCCGAGTCTCGTCAAAGACTGAAAAAACTCCCGGGGCCGGCCTTGCCCCGGAGGCGAAAAAGTTTGTCAGATTGCGCGAGCGCCTCAAAGCCAAAGATAAATCACGCATGAGCAGCCGCGAAAAAGTGGTCACGGCCTTAATTTATCTCAATCCCAAAGATTTTGTTAACCCCGGCGAGCGCACCCTGACGCCTTTGGAATTTTACGGCGATAAAGAAACGCCGGGCGTTTATCGCTTAATTAAAAATCACAACTGGCCGGCGGTATTTAATAGGCTATTGGCTTTGAAACTTGAGAAAGGCCCGGAAAAACGTGAGCTTATTGATGAGGCCGCGGCCTTGCTGGGCGATTTGGAAGGCGCCCGCGTGGCCTATATCAATTATAAAAACGGTCGCCAGTCTAAAGAGACGGCCGCCATTGATCGCGGCGCGTCGCGGCTCGCGGCCTAAAATTGGACAAAAAAATGGACACACCCAAACAAATTGCGGACAAATTATTCAAGGAACTCAATTTGCAGAACCAGCCGCCCAAACGCCAACAGGAAGTGCTGGAAGAGCTGGTTGAACATTTTTCGCAGGTCATCATTACAACCATGCTGCGCCAAGTTAATGACGAGCAGTTTGCCGATTTGGAAAAGGCGCTCAACTCGACCGATTGGCAAAATGAGGTTTTGCGCATTGCCGGGGAGGTTCCCGGCCTGGCCGAAGCCATAGAAAACAACATTCAGAGCGAATATGATATGATGAAGACGGTTATGAACTCTTAAAACAAAATGTCGTCAATATTTAATCGCAGCGAGCAAAAAGATTATAAGGTTGAACCGATTGCGCCGCCCCCGCGTCCGCACTTGGAACAGGACCCGGACAAGCTTAAGGCACCCGGCCGGGCAGAGCTTGAAAATTTCGCGGCCCAAGGCTGGCTGGATAAAGCCAACATCTTTGCCTACGAGCGCGGCGGCGAAAGTGGCTGGGTCTTTTATACAACCGATGTTTTGAAAGATAAAATGGCCGCCGAGCTGCGCGCGGCCGGTTACAATGATATTCATATTGTCGCTATCAGTGAAAACGAATATGCCATTTATATCGCTAATCCGGCGGTGCGGGCCAGGCGTGAAGGCGAGAATTGGTTTCGCATGCGCGAGCGGCGCGTATCCACCGAGGCCGTCGCGGCGAGTAGTCTTGATCATCCAGCCGCTAACGCCGGCCCGGAAAGGTTGGCCGGCCCGGGCAGCCAAGATTTAAGTGACGTTGAACCTCCGCCTGCGCGGCCGGCAAGCGAGACGCAAAAGACGGTAATTGAAAAAATCGGCCCCGAAAATTTTTTACGCTTAACCATAAACCGGTTTAATTCAAGCCGCGATCCCGGCTTTGACGAAGTTGACCTGGAGCAAGCTTTTTTTACGGCCCGGGCATATATTGAACAGAAACAAAATTAAATATGTTTGAAGATTCGCCCACAAATTATTACGCAGCAAACGGCGGCGGCGCCGACTGGCTTTGGTATTTGGTTTTAGTTATAGGTTTGGTGTTCTTGGCTATGGTTTTTTGGAAACGCCGGGCAATCTTAAGCCGGGCCAAACTATTCCGTTCGCTTGATCTTGTTTTTTTTGAAGTTCTCATGCCCCGCGAAACCGCGGAAGATAAATTCGGCCAAGAATCCACCAAACAAAACGAAAAAGAAATAATCGGTATCGCCGAACAACTTTATACCACGGTTTATTATCCGTCGCCGCCCTGGTACAAGCGGTTTTGGACCGGGACGGATTCAATATCATTTGAGATTTCCGCTTTCCAAAAAAAGATCCATTTTTATGTAACCTGCCCCCGGGCGCTGGTGGGCGCGGTGGAGAGGCAGATACACGCGCAGTATCCCAAAGCGGCGGTTGAAGAAATAACCGGCTATCAGATATTTCGCAAGGGCAATTTTGTGGCGGCCACCGAGCTTAAACTGCAAAAAAATTACGTCTATCCGATTAAGACTTACGCCGAACAAAATTCTGATCCGCTTGACGCCATTACTAATGCCATGAGCAAATTGACGGGCGAGGAGTCCATGTCGTTGCAGCTCACGCTCATACCCGCGCACGCTAAGTGGGGCAGGCGGCCGCGCCAATATGCGTCCGAAATTCAGCAAGGCAAACGGCCGGGCCATGTTATTATCCACCCCGCCCATAAAGTGGCCAGGGAGCTTGGCAAAACGGTGGGACAAGGCGTGGGGCAGCTTTTTGGCGCGACCGATAAAGCCGGCAATTTGCCGGATCAAGACAACAAGCCCATCAATCTTACGCCCATGCAGCAAGAGATTGTAAAAAAACTTGAGGAAAAGGCGAGCAAAATATCCTGGCATGCCAATATCAGGCTAATTGCCGCATCGGAAACAAAGGTTATGGCCGAGAGCCACCTCAATACTTTGTTGGCGACTTTTACCCAGTACAGTATGCCGCCTTTTAACGGTTTTAAAATTCGCCACAAGAATGTAAAAAGAATTACCAAAGACTTTATTTTGCGCAATTATAACAGGAGCAAGATGATTCTGAATACGGCGGAACTGTCTTCAATCTGGCATCCGGCCACCAAGTTTATGGAGACGCCCAATATTCAGTGGTTGACGAGCCGCAAAGCGCCGCCGCCGCCCAACTTGCCGGACAGCGGCACCCTTTTGGGCATTAACGTTTACCGTGATGTGGAGACTCCGGCTTACATCCTCGATGAAGATCGAATGAGGCACGTTTATATTATCGGCCGCACCGGCGTTGGTAAAACCGAGATTATGCAGAATATGGCCATTCAGGATATCCGCGCCGGCAAGGGTGTTTGCGTGGTTGATCCGCACGGCGAGTTTATCGAAAACGTTCTGTACGCCATACCCAAGGAAAGGGCCGAAGATGTTGTCCTTTTTGAGCCAGCCGATATGGCCCGCCCGTTTGGTTTAAATATGCTTGATGTCAAGAATGAGGCGCAAAAGGACTTTGTGGTGCAGGAGATGATCGCCATTTTCGAGAAACTATTCCCGCCGGAGGTGATCGGCCCGATGTTTGAACATAATATGCGCAATGTTATGCTGACCCTCATTGCCGATCACAATGATCCGGGCACGCTTGTTGAGATACCGCGCATGTTTACTGATCCGGCTTTTCAGCGTATCTATATCAATCGGGTTAAGGATCCGACCGTACTTTCTTTTTGGGAACAGGAAATGGCCAAGACCAGCGATTTTCATAAGTCTGAAATGCTGGGTTATCTTATTAGCAAGGTGGGCCGTTTTGTGGAGAATACGATGATGCGAAATATTATCGGCCAAAAGCGCAACTCCTTCGATTTCAGGGAAATAATGGATAACGGCAAGATTTTATTGGTCAATCTTTCAAAAGGCAAGATTGGCGAGCTTAATGCCAAGCTTTTGGGTTTAATTATCGTCAGCAAACTGCAAATGGCGGCGCTCTCACGGGCCGATCAGCCCGAGGCCGAGCGTCGCGAATTTTACCTTTATGTGGATGAGTTCCAGAATTTTGTGACCGACTCATTCGCCACCATACTTTCCGAGGCCAGAAAATACAAACTGGGGTTAAATATTGCCCACCAATACCTTTCGCAGCTAACCGCCGAAAAACCCGGCTCGTCCGCGCAGGATACCAAGGTGCGCGACGCCGTTTTTGGCAATGTCGGCACGATGGTGGCCTTCAGAATAGGCGTGGAAGATGCCGAGGTCATGGCCAAGGAATTTGCGCCGACGTTTTCCGAATTTGACGTTGTTAACATTGAACGTTTTAACGCCTACATTAAATTAATGGTTCATAATACGGTCACGCGTCCGTTTAGCATCAAAACGCTGAAGAGCGAAAAGTTTAATGATCGGGAAACCGTGGAAGCTATCAGACGATTGTCGCGCTTGAAGTACGGACGCCCGCGCGAGCAGGTAGAAGCGGATATTCTTGAGCGCAGCCAGCTGCAAAAAATATCTCTGGAACCCAAAGACGTAAGAGGCCAATTTGCCTAAATCCGGGGCTAAGACTATAATATATGATGAATTGGGACTAGGACTTGGCTAATCTTAGTACTTGACAATACCTCTAAAAGAAACTAAAATAAATCAGCTTATATTTGGTTTTGAAAAAATATTACTAAATAATAAAAAGATCCGTTTTGCGAGCCTGTGGCTTTGCCACGGCGAGCAATCCTTACCGAAAGGGAGGGAACGTAGCGAAGCGGAGTTGGGAAGGGAAAACGCAGGCTCGTAGAGCCGCAAGGTTTTCCCTCACAAAAAATGTCTGATATTTCAAATTTGGCGCGCATTCAGCAGCTGCTGGAAAGCGCCGAGCAAGAGCTGCAGTCGGCCAAACAACTTTTACAGCAAGTGATGGGCGAAATTCCAGAAGCTGGTAGTTCGTCCGATCCAGACGTGCTGATATCTAAAGCTAGGACGCTTTCTGTTTCGGAGGGCGGTAAGATTATTGAAGGTATTTTCGACGGTCAGAATATGGTTGGCCCGGATGGCCGCATGTATCCTGTGCCCGCTAATTACGCTTCTAAAAGCAAACTGGTGGAAGGTGATGTCTTAAAACTGACCATTGCCCCGGACGGCAGCTTTATTTACAAGCAAATCGGACCGGTTGAGCGCAAGCGGGTGGTGGGCATATTGGTGCAGGACGAAAAGGGTGATTATCGGGTGGTGGCCGAGGGCAAGTCTTATCGGGTTTTATTGGCTTCCTTGACTTACTACAAATCAGAACCGGGGGACCAGGTGACTTTATTGGTACCAACAGAGCATGAGTCAGCTTGGGCGGCGGTTGAAAACGTTATTAAAAAGGGCGCCGAAGAATTTCCTCAAACCACCGGTCCGCAGTATCAAACCGAAGCTTCTCCAGACGAAGCCCGGCCCCAAGACGAAGGTTCGCGACAGGTTAGGATTTTAACTGACGACGATGATCTGTTGGGGGAATAGCCATTCGGAATGCTCAATATAAATCTATTTAAACAGTTTTTGAAATTTGGCGCGGTCGGGGTGCTCAACACTTTGGTTGATCTAGGCGTGCTTACTATTTTGATTTATTTTGAGCCTACGGGCAAGGCGGGTTTGCTTTATGCGCTTTTTAAGGCCATCGCATTTATTGTGGCTAATATTAACAGCTACGTCTTTAATAAATTTTGGACGTTTCGTGAGGATGGCGGGCAAAAGCGCACAACGGTTGAGTTTTCGGAATATTTTTTGGTTAGTCTGATTGGCATGTTGATTAATGTAAGCGTGGCTTCGCTTGTGGTTAATTATTTCCTGATCTATGAATACCATCCGGTTCTGGCGGTATTGCAAAAGCCCTGGCCGCAGATATCGGCGCTCTTTGGCACTGCCTTTGGCCTGGTCTGGAATTTTCTGGGCTATAAATTCCTTGTATTTACCCGCAAAAATAAGCCCGCGCCAGCGCCTAAATACTAAAAATAGAACATCAATTTATGTTTGGTTCGGACCAATCCAAGTTCGGGCTTTTTTATTTTTAGTCTGCTATAATATGGGTATGTCTAAAGCGCTTTATCGGCTATACCGCCCCCAAAAATTTTCAGATGTGGTTGGCCAGGAACATGTTATTACTACCCTCGCCAATCAGGTTAAAAGCGGTCAAATTGGCCATGCTTATTTATTTACCGGCTCGCGCGGTGTCGGCAAAACCTCGGTGGCGCGCATTTTAGCGCGGGCGGCCAATTGTCAATCTCCCGCTATTTTTGAACCAGATAACGCCTGCGACGCCTGCCAGGACATACTTCAAGGCAAAAGCTTGGATTTGATGGAAATAGACGCCGCTTCGCATACCGGCGTGGACAATATACGGGAAATTATCGATCACCTAGCTATCCCGCCAAGCCGTGCCAAATATCGTACTTATATTATTGACGAGGTGCATATGCTCTCACGCGGCGCTTTTAATGCGCTCTTAAAAACTCTTGAAGAGCCGCCCGCGCACGCTTTGTTCATATTGGCTACGACCGAGGCGCATAAGGTGCCGGCGACCATTATTTCGCGCACGCAAAGATTTGACTTTAAAAAACTGACCGACGCCGAAATTGCCAAACAGCTGAATTTAATTGTCCAAAAAGAGGGCTTGGCAATTAAAGCCGAGGTTTTAGAGGCCATTGCCCAGTCTGTTGACGGAAGCTTGCGCGACGCTCTGGTCCTGCTGGAAAAGGCCATTCATTTGGCCCGGTCAGAGCACACCACCGCCGACGATATTCAAAAACTGCTCGGGATTACGCCCATTCGTTTCCGCCAAGAATTTTTGACACTCGTTAAAGAGAAAGACTTGGCCAAAACTGCCAAATTCTTGAGAGATTTGTCCGAGCAGGGTTATAATTTAGAGCAGTTCACGCGCGATTTTTTGGAATATGTGCGCAATGCCTTAACCGCAAACATGGATCGCGAATTGGCAAAGCTCGCCGATTATTTCTTGGAAAGTTATGCGCAATTAAGAATCAGTCCGGTGCCGGAGCTGCCCTTGCTCGTGGCGGCCGTAAAGTTTGCTGAAAGTTCAGGAGAGGCGGCAAAGATTGAGGCCGAGCCGAACGAGTCAAGCAGCGGGTCCGTCCCAAAAGCCGCCGCCAATAATAAGGAAGAAACGAAGGTGGTTTTAAATCAGGCCAAAGTTTCCGAGCACTGGCTTGAAATACTGGAAAGAGTGCGGGCCTATAATCAATCGCTTTTAACGGCGCTTAAGTTGGCTAAACCGGTCGGCCATGTTAATGGTACGATTACTATCGCTTTTCCTTATAAATTTCATGCGGACACAGTGAACGCCGCTAAAAACCGTTTGATAATCGAACGCGTTTTGGAAGAGCTTTTTGGCCACAAGATGCAGGTAAGATGCGTGACGGAAAAAGAGGCGGGTATGGCTGGCCATGAGCATAGGCAGGCAGAAACGGAAAACAAGAGCCGGATGAACAATGATTTGCTCAACAGCGCCTTAGATATTTTGGGCGGGGAAGTCGTTAATTAGGACTTTTCAAAAGCGAAATTTTCTGTTAAAATATAAAGGCTTTTACGGCCTTTTAATTATTCCGGGATCGTCTAACGGCAGGACACCACCCTTTGGAGGTGGGTATCTTGGTTCGAATCCAAGTCCCGGAACCATAAAAAAACACCATCTAGAGATGGTGTTTTTTAGTGCTCGGTTAGTTTCCCGGCTTCGATTTCGATAGGATCAGCCGGGCGCAAATTGCGAATTTGCTTTGGCGTCAAAATGGGATAATGAGGACAGGCGTCAAGATCATCGGAAATATGCCAGAGATGCTCTTTGGCCATGATCCAGCCTACGCCATATTTGCGTAAGTCAAAAGGGCGCGAGAAGGAGCGCATCGTTTTATGGCCGGTATTTAAAAAATATTCATGAAAATAAGACATGGCTAGCTCGCGCATAGTCTTGTAAACCGGTTCCCGATAGCGCAACACGGCATGATTGGTTTTGCTGATAGCGCCCCAGCCATTATCTTCCTTAAAAAGGGCCACCACATGCTCTAAATCATTGTTGCTGGTTTTTAAATCCAAAAGCAGCGGTTTTCGGCCATGGTACCAGAGCGCGGCCGCTGCCAAGAGGGCGCCTTCCAGACATTGAGCCTTGTTTTTTTGAAAGACCAGCAGGGGAGAGTAAACGGTGTGTCCGTGCCTTTCAAAGTTGATGGGGAGTTTGTTCAAAAAGTCTTGGATTTTGCGCGGCGTGTTCAGGCTTTTAAGATTTTTAGCCAACCCTTCGTCAAGTTTTTGTTTCATATTTAAGCCTCTTTCTAATTATAGCCCATCTTTTGTGTAAAAGTCTTTAACAGCCCCTAAATGTGGTGTAGACGCAGGGTGTGGGCTTTGCTAGTATAAGCAGGTAATAAAGCTTCAACATATGAACATCAAGGATCAAAAATTTTGGGGAAGCATTATAGCGCTCGCCATTATCCTGGGCGGCATTGTTTACTTTGCCGACCAGAACCGCAATTACGACGCTGCTGATAACGGTGACAAGAATGACTCTCAATCCCTTAGTGGCGATGAAGCCTCGTCAGCGGAAATTCAGTATAAAGTTGACCAAGAGGATGCCGGCAAAACAGCCCTGGAACTTTTGAAAGCCAAGTATACTGTTGAGACCAAGGAGTTTGCCGGGTTGGGCGAGTTTGTTACTGCCATCAACGGCGTGGCGGCCGACGACAAGCATTTCTGGGCTTTTTACATCAATCAAGAAATGGCCCAGGTTGGCGCCAGCCAATATGCGGCTAAATACGGCGATCAGATTGTCTGGAAACTGGAGGAAATTAGATAAACATGAATTCATTGGCCTACTTTCTAATTCTGTTGGGCGCGATTTTGCGTATTTTGCCGCACCCCGGGAATTTTGCGCCGATTGCCGCCATCGCTTTGTTCGGCGGCGTTTATTTGTCTAAGAAGCACGCGCTTTGGCTGCCTCTCTTGGCCATGTTTTTGTCCGACATTTTTATTGGTTTTGATTCACTGGGTTCGCGTTTGATTGTTTATGGCTCTTTTTTACTGGTCGGGCTGATCGGGCTCTGGATCCGCGAAAATAAAAGCGTCGGCCGAGTGGCGGGGGGCACCCTTCTCGGCTCTTTGGTGTTTTATTTAATTACTAATTTTGCCTATCTGTATCCGCCAACCATGTATAGCCATGACTTGAACGGGGTGGTCGCTTCCTACATCAATGCGCTGCCTTTTTTCCGTAATTCTCTATTCGGCGATCTGTTTTACGTCGGTGTGTTATTTGGCGCTTATGAACTGGTTGTTTTTTATAAAACCAAAAGAGCGAGCCGGGGAGTTGAGATGGAGATCCATGGCTAAATCAAAATACACTAAGATTGCCGTTTTTGGCGACAGTATTGCCTGGGGCAAAGGTGACACGGAATTGGGCGGTTGGGTTAACCGCCTAAAAATTGAACTCAACCGCCGAAACAGCTATTGCGAAGTGCTGGATGTTTGTGTACCGGGCGACACTACCCGCAATCTTTTAGCCCGTTTTGAGAGCGAAACAGCGGCCAGGTCGCCCGACATAGTTATCTTCGCGATCGGTATCAACGACAGCCAATATATAAAAACACCCGACCGTTTTAAGGTGCCGCCGGACGAGTTTGCCGGAAACATCAAGACGCTTATCGGTCTGGCTCGAAAGTCCACAAATACTATTGGCATAGTCGGTTTGAGCCGGGTTGACGAATCAAAAACGTGTCCCATTTATTCGACCAGCTGCTACTACACTAATGAGAATGTCAAAAAATACGATCAGATTTTGGCCGAGGCCGCTTCGGCGCAAGGCATCCTTTTTATACCCCTATTCGACATTATCGGGCCGGCAGACCTCCCTGACGGTCTGCACATTGCCGCCGCCGGCCATCAGAAAATTAGCGACCAGGTAAAAATGGCGCTGCTGGCGCAATTTCCAAATCTTTTGTATACTAGTGACTAGTTTATGGCCGTACGCAAAGTAAAGAAAAGCAAAGACAAACCAAAGTATATTTTCGTTGTCGGCGGAGTGATGTCCAGTGTCGGCAAGGGCGTGGCCGCCGCCGCTATCGGCAAAATACTCCAAGCCAGAGGCTTTCGGGTGGCCAACCTGAAAGCCGATATGTATTTAAATGTGGATGCGGGCACTATTCGCCCGGCCGAGCACGGCGAAGTTTTTGTGGGCGAAGACGGCATTGAGGCTGACCAGGATTTGGGCAACTACGAGAGGTTCACTGGCCAGGCTTCCACTAAAGACGACTACATTACCAACGGCCAAATATATCATGAGCTGATCCGGCGCGAGCGCAATCTTGAATTCGCCGGCGAAGATGTTGAGATTGTGCCGCATGTGCCGCTTGAGATTATCCGGCGCATCGAGCAGTGCCAAAAAAAGAACAAGGCGGAAATTACAATTGTCGAGCTCGGGGGCACCGTGGGCGAATACCAAGTCCTGCTTTTTTTGGAAGCGGCCCGCATCATGAAGGCCAGGCAGCCGGCCGACGTCGCTTTTGTTTTGGTAAGCTACTTGCCAACACCCAGTCTTTTGGGCGAGCAAAAATCGAAGCCAACCCAATACGCCATACGCACGTTGAACTCGGCTGGTATTAACCCCGACTTTATTATTTGTCGAGCGGAAAAGCCGGTGGCCGAAAACATTAAGCGTACCATTAGCACGGTTTGTAGCCTGCCGGCCGAACGCATTATTTCGGCGCCCGACGTCTACTCAATCTATGACGTGCCCCTGATTTTTGACGATCAGAAACTCGATCAAAACATTCTTGAACTATTGGGACTAAAGCCTCGCCGGAAAGATTTGGCGGATTGGCGAAAGTTGTCGCGCAAGGTTAGAAATTTGCCAAAGGAAGTGGCCATCGGCATTGTTGGTAAGTACTTTAATTTTAAATCGGCCAAGGATACTTATATTTCCGTGATCGAAGCTATTCAACACGCGGCTTGGTCGGTTAACCGCAAGCCCAAAATTGTTTGGCTTGACTCGGAAAAGTACGAGCGCGAGCCCGCGCTTTTAAAGGAATTGAATGATTTCGGCGGTATTATTGTGCCGGGAGGTTTTGGGGTTCGAGGCGTTGAGGGAAAAATTAAGGCCATCAACTATTGCCGAAAAAATAAAATTCCATATTTCGGATTATGTTACGGCATGCAGTTGGCCGTAATTGAATACGCGCGCGCTGTTTTGAAGCTGAAGGATGCCCACACCAGTGAGGTTGACGCGCACGCGCGCCATCCGGTCATAGACGTCATGCCCGAGCAAATTGAGAAGCTGGCTAAAAAAACGTACGGCGCAACCATGCGTTTAGGCGCCTACCCGGCCAACTTGCAGCCGGGCTCAACCGCGGCCAAGGCCTATCAGGCTCTCAAAATATCCGAGCGCCATCGGCATCGCTACGAAGTTAACCCAAAATATATTGAACGGCTGGAGAAGGCCGGGTTGGTGTTTTCCGGCAAATCGCCGGACCGGATCCTCATGGAAATAGCTGAACTTCCCGCCAAAGCGCATCCTTTTTTCCTGGGCACTCAATTTCACCCGGAATTCAAGTCTCGGCCTCTGGCGCCCCACCCCTTATTTTTGGCATTTGTTAAGGCCGCTATAAGAAAAAATGTCTAAATAGCCGTTGAGGCGCGCTTTTACAACAAAACCCCCTTTGGGGGCTTTTTTGTTGTGATAAGAGTCCAAGTATGAATGTTTGAATTTTTTAGACAATTATGGTGCGCTGGACACGCAAAACTAAATGAGCAACGCATATTTGAACGATTTGACCGGCTTTTTTGAATATACATTAACTCCCATGTCTTTTTCACTCGTAACTTTTATTTTAGCCGTTGGTTTTGGCGCCGCGGCCCTTTTATTATTAGTTAATTTATACCGCAACGGATTTTTGCGGGGAAATATTCTTGGCGTAGCGGTCTCGGTGGTATTTCTGGCGACGGCGATCACATTTTTTTCACACATTTTTTTGACGCAAAGCAGCGGTTTTTCTTATTGGCTTTATGTTTCGGTAAATATTTTGCTAGCCATGGCCATCTATGGATTTATTCTTTTAAGCCTGAAAAGCCGCTTTGTGATCGGCGGTTACCACGCCCTGGCGGCGGCCCGCAAAGCTCTGGCCCAGCACGAAAGATGGATGCAAATTATGCAGGAGAGCATGACAGACGGCCTGGCCGTTTTTTCCACTAACGGCAATTTACTTTATATCAATCCGGCCGCTCTGAACCTTTTGGCCGTATCGGAAACCACGATGACGAGAAGGGCGAATATGATGTTCGGGATTGGCTACAAAACCGATCTGGAGATCGCGGATTTCAAATTGCGGGTCTTAAAAAAACATGAGGTTAAAAGCCAAATAGTTATGAATGCCGGTACCGAACACGAAAAGGTGGTGGAAGTTAAACTTTCGCCGGTCATCAGTAAGTTGCGCAGAGTGATTGCGATCACGGCAACTTATCGCGACGTCACGGAATTGTATGAGCTCGAGCGCGCTAAGCAAGAATTCATTCAGATTGCCAGCCACGAATTAAGGACGCCCTTGACCGCCGTGCGCGGCTACCTCTCGCTTTTGCAGATGGATCGCTATGGTAAACTATCGGCCAAACAGCGCGAACTAATCGACAAGGCTTTTTTCGCCTCGGCCAGACTCTCGAAACTCGTCGATAATCTGCTGGTCGTCGCCCGCATCGAAGAGAACCGGGTTGTTTTTATGCCGGAGCTGGTCGACTTGGACAAAATCGTAGATACGGTCGTGCAGGAGTTAGCCGGGGAGGCTGATCGCTGTTCTATTAATTTGCGCCGGCTGACAAATGTGAAAAAACTACCGGAAATTTTAGCCGATAAAGAAAAATTGGAACAAATTATCACTAATTTGGTCGGGAATGCCATTAAATATACGCCAGCCGGCGGACATATTTTCGTGGAAACACGGCTTAAAAATGGTAATATAGAGTTAAGTGTCAGTGACACGGGCGTGGGGATTGCCAAGAGTGACCTGGTAAAATTATTCCGCAAATTTGAGCGTATCAAAAATCAGCGTTCCGTACAGGTTGGCGGTTCCGGCCTGGGCCTGGTCATTGTTAAGTCTTTTACGGAAATGCATGGCGGCAAGGTTACGGTCAGTTCAAGCGAAGGGCACGGCAGTATTTTTACGATTATTTTGCCGGTTAAAACCTCGGTCCGGCAGGACCAGCCCATACATCTAAGCGATTATGCCTAAGAATATTCAAAAAAATATTTTATTGATTGAAGACGACGTCTTGCTTTCGGAAATGTATGCCATGGTTTTGCAAGATGAGGGTTTTAAGGTCAGCCAGGTTAGAGACGGCAGGGCCGCCATTGCCAAAGATACGCATGACGTGGATTTGGTTTTGCTTGATATTCGCATACCCGAAGTGGATGGTTTGGAAGTTTTGCGTTTTTACCGGCAGAAAGGATTTAAGAAACCCATTCTGGTTTTGACTAACAGTCCGCAGGTTAACCTGACGCAAGCCCTTGAGCTCGGCGCCGACGGCTTTATGATTAAAAGCCATACCGATATCGATGAAGTGTTGCGAGTGATATACAAGCACATCTAACCAAACATAAAAGCTAAAGTTCAAATTGCAGAACTGACGGATCTACTGGACTCTGGTTAGGCCGGGGTTAAATTTGTTATAATAAACATAAGCATTTACATGAAACCCAAAACAAAAACAAAAGGCTTTGCCATTATTGATACTATCGTCGCTATTGCTTTAGTCGGTCTGGCGACGATTGTGGTGGGTTTGATTTATCCGGGCATGCGCATTTCCGAGCAGAGCCTGGCTCGGGTGCGCGCTTTAAGCATAGCCGAAAAGAAAATGGAAGAATTAAAAGCCGCGCAGTTCGAGGCTTTAGCCCTCGCCGCCAATACCGCTTTTTCGGATGCTGATTTAAACAAGTTAAAAAACGGATCAGCCCTTTACTCGGTGACGGCCCATGACGGCGATAATGACGGCAATGTTGAGAATGATCTTAAAAAAATAACCGTGACGGTGAACTGGACTTATCAAAGTGAGAGTAAGGCTGTGACTCTAAATAGTTTGGTCAGTAAATATGGTTTGGCAAAGTAAGATAGAGAATACTAAAAATGGTTTTACTTTGGTCGAGGTGTTGGTTGTGATTGTCTTGCTTGGCATTATTGTCATTGGCGTGAGCGGCCTTTACCTTGGGCAGATTAGATTGACTGGCAATGAGTTTAAAGAGAGCGAAGTTGAAATCAAAACGGCCGCTGTTTTAAACGATATTTTCCGTATTGCCAACCAGGCCACCACCATACTTGCGTCCGCGACCATTAATAGCAATAACTACCTAACTGGCCCCAACACGGTGGTGCTTTCCCTGCCCAGTCTTGACGGGGCCAACAACGCCATTGAAGGTTCTGATGACATTTTAGTATACCGAAAAAATGCCGGTAGCGACCTGGAGCTGATTATTGATCCCGCGGCCGGGAGCAGCCGGACGGCGGGCGCTAAGATTATGCTTAGCGACATCGCCGATCTTGAGTTTGGCTATGAAAACGAATTAGATCCGGTTCAAAGCGGGTGGCTAAACGTTAAGATCAGCCAAAATGTGGAACTTTCAACAGGCAGCAAAAGTCTTGACCTGACTTACACTATTGTCTTGAAAAATAAATAAATGGATTTACGATATAGGCCAGCACAGAGAGGATATGCCACTTTGATCGCCGTGGTTTTTGTGAGCATTATGCTGATAATCGCCCTGGGCTTTTTAAATTATGTTTTTTCAGCGCGCAAATCGGCAGTTAATATCACGAGTGGTGTTCAGGCGCGCTATCTCGCCGAAACGGGATTAGAGAAGGCAGTTTGGCAGTTAAACCAGGATGATGGCTTTGCCGGAGAAAGCGCTGTTGACTTTGGCGGCGGCCAGTATACAACCGTCATTACGGCCGTCGATAGCAACACTAAAAAAGTTGCGGCCACGGGCGCGGTGCCCAGTTTTAATTCAAATCGTTCCATTCAGCAAAGTTTATCGGCCCTGGTCAGCATTGATAAAAATTTAATTGCTTTTAATTACGCCGTTCAAGTGGGTGAGGGCGGTTTTCATCTCGAAAACAATGCCACCATTGAGGGCAACATTTATGCCAACGGCGCCATTATCGGAACGGGCGGAAACATTATCACGGGCGACGCTATCTCTGCCGGCAATAATGGTAAAATAGAGGGCGGCAACGGTGCCAACAAAATTCAAGTTACGGGCCATGCGCGCGCCAAAGAGTTAAAAAATTGCCAGGTGGGGGGTAATGGCTATTATCAAATCATTAGCAGCTGTACAATTGGCGGGACCGCCAGTCCGGGCTCGCCCAATCCGGAAACGCGTGATTTGCCGGTAACCACAGAGCAAATCAATCAATGGAAGGCCGACGCAGAAGCGGGCGGCATCAATAACGGCGATCTGACCATTAACAATAATGCGACTTTGGGCCCGAAAAAAGTAGCCGGTAATTTAGTGGTTGGCAGTAATGTGACCCTCACCTTAACGGGACGGGTCTGGGTGACAGGGCAGATAACCATGAATAACGGCGCCATTTTGGAGTTAACTGAATCTTACGAGGATGATTCCGAAGTTATTTTGGCTGACGGCAGAATTGTCATCAATAACAATGTCGTCATTCGCGGTACATCAGATCCCGAGAGTTATATAATTGTGCTGTCGGAATCAAGTTCATTGGATCAAAATTCGCCGGCCGTAGACGTCAATAATAATACTTCGTCGGCGCTTTTTTATGCGCGGTTTGGCGTGGTAAGATTGCGTAATAATGTTGAGATTGCCGCGGTCACGGCAAATAAGGTCTGGATGGATCAAAATGTGAACTTGGTTTATAGCGCGGGCTTGGCCGACGCGTCGTTTAGCTCGGGGCCGGGCGCCGCTTGGGCTTTTGCGCCCGGCACTTATGTTAGTGAATGATTACATAGACAAGAAGTCCGAATGCCCTATGATATAATAACCAATTCAGTTTCTAGCACTCTATTGACTGGAGTGCCAGAAGGCCATAAAATAGTCATATGCCGACATCCGCCCAAAACGAATCAACACAATCTCTCCCCTTGATCCCTTTGCGGGATACTGTTTTGTTTCCGGAAATGTCTCTCCCCGTCGTGGTTGGCCGCAGTAAATCATTGGCGGCTTTAAAGGCGGGTCTTAACGAGGGCCGCCAGGTCATTTTGACGAGTCAAAAAAATCCGGATGTGGAAGACCCTGTTTTAAAAGATCTCTACCAGGTTGGTGTTCTCGCCAAAGTCTTGGATGTTTCACCTTTGGATCAGGAACCGGTGCAGGCTTATGTTGAAGTGACTGAACGCGTCAAGATAGGCGAGGTGGTTTTAGACGATCCATATCTCGAAGCAACCTTCCAAATTTTAAAAAGCCTGCCGCATGAAGCAAGCCCCGAAGTCGAAGCCTTAGCCCGAAGTGTTAAGGAGCGTTTTCAGGAAGTGGTTTTTATCGGCAAAACCGTACCGCTGGAACTGACTTTTGGCGTCTTAAAAGAAGGCGTTGAACCGGAAAAACTGTCTTATATTTTGCCGCAGGTCTTAAACCTCTCGGTTGAAGATAAGCAGGAAATATTGGAAACATTGGATGTGGCGAAGCGGTTGCGCTTAATCATGCAGCTTTTGAGCAAAGAATTGGAAGTTATCAACGTACAGGAGAAAGTTAAAAAAGAAACCACCGAGCAGCTTTCCAAAATGCAAAGGGAGGTGATTCTGCGCGAGCAGCTTAAGGCTATTGAAAAAGAACTGGGTATTCAGGACGAGCGTGAAGACTATCTGGAATTGGCCAAAAAGATCAGTGAAGCCGGTATGCCCAAGGAGGTCGAGCAAAAAGCCAAAAACGAATTGGCCCGGCTGCGCAAAATGACTTCATTATCACCGGAGGCCTCGTATATCCGCACTTATTTGGAATGGCTGGTCGATTTGCCTTGGAGTAAACAGACTTCAACCGCGATCGATATCGAGAAGGCCAAGGATATTTTGGAAAGGGATCATTATGGTCTGGAAAAAGTCAAAGAGCGTATTTTGGAATACCTGGCCGTTCAAAAGCTCTCGAATAAGCTGAAGGGTCCAATTTTATGTTTCTTTGGTCCGCCCGGTGTGGGTAAGACTTCAATCGGTCAGTCAATCGCTAAATCACTGAACCGCAAATTTGTGCGAGTTTCTTTGGGCGGTGTGCGCGATGAAGCCGAAATCCGCGGCCATCGGCGTACTTATGTGGGCGCGTTGCCCGGCCGCATCATTCAGGGCATCAAAAACGCGGGTACCAATAATCCGGTGTTTATGCTCGATGAAATTGATAAGGTCGGCGCCGATTTTCGCGGTGATCCGTCTTCGGCCTTGTTGGAAACCCTGGACCCGGAACAGAACAACACTTTTTCCGATCATTATCTGGAAGTACCTTTTGATCTTTCTAACGTTTTGTTCATTACGACCGCCAACACTCTGGACACCATCCCTCCGGCCCTGCGTGATCGTTTGGAAGTTATAGAATTTACGGGTTATACCATCAATGAAAAAGAGGCGATTGCCAAGCAGTATTTATGGCCCAAGGTTGTGGAAAGCCATGGTCTTGACGCTGGCCTTAAGCTTGCCGATGAAGCTTTGCAGCTGGTGGTGGTCAAATACACCAAGGAAGCCGGTGTTAGAAATTTAGAGAGACTGTTAGCGACCGTGGCCAGAAAACTGGCTCGCCAGAAAGTAGAGGGTAAAGAACTGCCCGAAGAAATTACGCCGGATATTGTGCGCGAAAGTTTGGGAGCGGAAAAATTTCCAGAAACGCTTTCCCAAGCGACCGATGAGGTGGGTGTTTCTACCGGCCTCGCTTGGACGCAGGCAGGCGGTGAAATCCTATTTATTGAGGCCAATTTGATGCCAGGCAAGGGTAACCTGCTTTTGACGGGCCAACTGGGCGACGTGATGAAGGAATCGGCCCAGGCGGCGCTTTCCTATATACGCTCAAGGGCTACGGATTTAGGGCTTGAAGAGCATTTTTTGGAAAAAAAGGACGTTCATGTCCACGTGCCCGCCGGCGCCATACCTAAGGATGGCCCTTCGGCAGGCATTGCTATCGCCACGGCCATCGCTTCGGCGGTTACTAAAATGCCAGTCAGAAAAGAAGTCGGTTTAACCGGCGAAGTGACTATTCGCGGCCGCGCTTTGGAGATCGGCGGTATTAAGGAAAAGTTGATTGCCGCTTCCCGCGCGGGCGTGAAAGAAGTAATCATACCGGCCGAAAATAAGAAAAATCTTGAAGATGTGCCGGCAGACGTGCTGAACAAACTCAAAATTCATTGTGTTGAAAATATGGATGAAGTTCTGCCGCTGGCGTTCTTGAAAAAAACCAGCAGATCGCGAAGCGAGAGCTCGTCATCCACCAAGACGCAGCCAATGGTTTAGGGCTTTGGGTAAAGCCTGCCGGACATGCTAAAATAAAAAGGCAATGATCGGATATATCATAAGCGGTGTGCTTATAGCTTTATACGTTTTTCTGACCCTGGCTTTTCAGATCCAGTCTGGTTTTGTGGCTTTGCTTTTGCCTTTGGGTTTTTTAGTTCTCGGTGTCACCATGTTTTTCCCTCGGTAGGGCGCGCCCAGTATTACTGGGTGTGGATGACTTACTTGCGTCATTGTGGTACCATAGATTTGCAAACAAAAGGTTTGCAAAAAAGAGGGACAAGCCCCCATACCACTTTTTACGCAGTCGATTGAAAGTTGGTATGGGGGCTGTCTTTAACTCGGGAGGAGACACCTGCGGTTTCTCCTCCAGCGGTCCTCCACTTCCCTTAGTGGTTTCACTCGAACTGGCAAAGCCAGATTCTCGCGACCAATTATTAGTTGAGAGTCCCAATGAACAGTAAGATCAAACCTTATTTTACTTACATAATAATCTTTGCGGTAACTTACTTAATTGCGGGTCTGCTGACGCCGGTTTTTGCGGATATGACTTTTGCCTCTTTTATCGACAATGTGGGTAGAGGCATCAGCGCCGCTTCAGCCGGAGTACGTTAAAAGATTATTTAGGGAATAGGCTAGTCCCTCGAGAAAAACGTCGCGCAGGGCGAGCTGCTAGGCTTCGATGAAGTCGAAAGCGAGCCCGAGCGAGAAGAAAAACTTGCCGCAGAGCAAGTTTATTCTGTTTTTTCGAGAGGAGCTAGACTATTCTTTTTAAGGGTAATTTGAGAATAAATATTTTTACACTATAATGATCTAGTAATATATATGATAGAACGAAATTTGATTATTATTGGTTCGGGACCGGCCGGGCTAACCGCCGCCATCTATGCGGCGCGAGCCAATTTATCGCCGCTGGTTATCTCTGGATTGCAACCCGGTGGGCAGTTAACCCAAACCACGGAAGTGGAAAACTACCCGGGTTTCCCCGAAGGCATTCTAGGGCCGGAATTAATGGACAAGTTTAAAAAGCAGGCCGGCCGTTTTGGCGCTGAATTTGTCGATAGCGCCGTAGAAAGCGTAGATTTCGCAAGGCAGCCTTTTAAGGTAAAGGTGGCTGCTACGGAGTATAGCGCCAAGGCAGTTATTATTGCCACTGGCGCTTCCTCAATCTGGTTAGGTTTGCCTAAAGAGCAAGAATTAATAGGGCACGGCGTTTCATCCTGCGCCACCTGTGATGGCTTCTTTTTCCGGAATAAGGACATAATTGTGGTGGGTGGGGGCGACAGCGCCATGGAAGAGGCCACTTATTTAAGCAAATTTGTCAAAAGTATTAAAGTTGTGCATCGCCGCGGCGAACTAAAAGCCAGCAAAATTATGCAGGAGCGGGCCATGAATGACCCTAAAATTTCTTTTATCTGGAATACGGTGGTAGAAGAGTTGGTGGGCGATACTAAACTAGCGGGCGTCAAGCTGCGCAACGTGGAAACCAATAAAATTACGGAAATGCCGATCGATGGAATGTTTGTGGCTATCGGACATAAGCCCAACACCGGGGTGTTCAAGGGCCAGATAGATTTAGATGAGGTAAAAGGTTATATTAAAGTCCATGATCATACCAGGACCAACATTGAGGGCGTTTTTGTGGCGGGGGATGTGCATGACCATCATTACCGCCAGGCCGTGACCGCGGCCGGCTTTGGCTGCATGGCGGCGATGGACGCGGAGAAGTATCTGGGCTCGCGTTAGCCTGTCGGTCTCCCGCCTAGCACCCTTCGAAAAACCGTCCTCAACTTTCTCCGGCGGAAAGTTGGGACTTAGCACTCGGACTCGCTCTTGCTTCGCAAGACCAAGCAGCTCGTCCTCCGTGAAATTTTTCTCAGGCCCTAGGCAGAGGCCTTAGCGTCCTATCCTCGCTCACCCCTAAGGAAAACTGAAAAAGTTGACGAATAGCGCCAAAAGCGCTACTTTTTAATGTTACACCGCGCCCGGCGATCCGGGTACCAGTGCTAGAGGAGGCATCATGTCAGAGCCACTGTTCAGCCAAAACGGCCGGCGCATTACGTTCTACTGCGGTCTGGGCAGTACGAACTGCTACGCCAGGCAGGGTAGCAATGAGGAGCTGATCATCACGGACGGCGATGTGTTGACCGCACTTGGGCTGGTCTTCGCAGCCCGCGCGGATCTCGCCGATGTCTTCGAGCAGGCGCATTGGACCCGGAGCTACGCGCAGGAGACCGCCGACATACTCGGCGCGGTCAGGTTCCAGGGCACCTCGTCCTCTCAGCCCAGGGTTAAGATAGATGTCGACGTGTCGGAATGCCGTTTGGAGTTCTATGGCGAGTTTCTGAAGGTAACCCTGCCGACTCACTGGTTCCTCAACAGGCTGCTTGACTTCCTTGCAAGGCACCCGCAACTTCCCGAGATCAGTGCGGCCCGGTTGAACGCAAGCGCTTTGCGCGAGGGCTGGGCGGAGTTTGCCCGCACCCGATCGTCGCCTAGCGGCCGCTGAACAGCCGAGTTATGCCTCTTAAGGCCACCGGAGCCACGCGCCCGGTGGCTTCGGATTTTTTGGGGACTAAAAAACCACCCGACGGTGGTTTGTTTGCTTAGAAATGGGCTTTGAGTTTTGCTTCAATAATACTTTTGGGAACGACACCGATCACTTCGTCTACAACCTCGCCGTTTTTGAAAATTTTTAAATTTGGAATAGACATAATATTATAACGGCCTGCTACCTCGGGGTTCTCGTCCACATTTAGCTTGGCAATTTTAACTTTTTCGGCGTGTTCCGCGGCAATCTCGTCAAGCACCGGCGCGATTACCCGGCAAGGCGCGCACCATTCGGCCCAAAAGTCTACCAACACTAATTTGTCAGAGCCGGTCACTTCACTGTCAAAACTTTGATCGGTCACAGTCACAGCATTCATGTTTTTTTAGCTTTGTTAATAATAGCTTTAACAACATAACAAAAGTAAAACGGCTTGGCAACTGTTTCCCAACTTACAAAAAATTCATTATAATAAACAAAGTAGGTAAAGCAAAATGGATACAAATCTGACGCCGGACCACCCAAAATTGGCAATACTCAAAAGAGCCCTGCAAGGCAAGAATCTTGCTATTTTAGTATTCATTCTTATTTTGTTGCTTTTCTTCTATGGTCGCGGCGAAGAGGGTATTGTCGAGAGTGCCGCTTCCGCTCAAACTATGAGCAGTCACCCGCCCTTACCTGTTCAAAATTCCATTTTAGAATCGCGGCCGGCGCTCAAAAATGGCATTGAGCCAAATTCAATAACCTTAACGGCCAGAGCTGGAATTGTCTACGAACTGGATTCCCAAAAAGTGCTCTACAGCAAGAATATTGAGCAACCTTTGCCCGTCGCGAGTTTGACCAAACTGACCACGGCTTTGCTGGTTTCCAGGCATTTATCGCCCGAGCAGGTTGTTACGGTAGACAACCAAAAATTGTCGGATATTGCTGACCCAAAACTTGATCTCGTTTACGGCGAAAAGATCCGAGTCGGCGATTTGGTAGAGGGGATGCTCGTGGCTTCGGCTAATGACGCGGCCGAGGTCTTGGCCGAGGCTGTGGGTAAAGGGGATAGGCAGAAGGCCGTTGTCATGATGAACTCATTGGCTTCCAATCTAGGCCTTAAGAGCACTCATTACGCCAATCCGACTGGCTTTGACCACCCAAGTGGGTATTCCACAATCCTGGACGTCCTGACCGTAGTTTTTGAAGTTGAGCGTACGCCTTGGTTGATGTCTTTATTGTCCGAAAGCAGGGGAGAAGTGCGGTCCGTTGATGGAAAGCTTACACATCGCTTTAATACGACCAACCGATTATTGAGCACTGATTATGTCACGGGCGGTAAAACCGGGTTTACCGACGGCGCCCTGGGCAATTTAGTTGTTTTTGCCAAAAGCCCCAACCAGTCGCCGCTCGTGGCTATTATTATCGGCAGTGAAGACCGCGAGGGTGAAATGCAAAGGCTGCTGGAATGGACCTTTGCCTCCTATAATTGGTGAGTTATAATTTAGTGGCTTAAAATATGACCGAACAATTTTTTCCAATCGTCAGAATACTTTTTTTTACATTCGTTGCTTTTAGCTTAAGTTTTTGGGCGACTCCGCTTTTGACCCACTTTTTGTACAAATACAAATTTTGGAAACCCAAGGTGCGCACGCTGGGGCTTGACGGCCAACCGACGCCGATTTTTTCAAAACTGCACGCCGATCGGGAAATAAATACTCCCCGCATGGGCGGAGTTTTAATTTGGGTGATATCGGGGCTAGTGGTTTTGGCCGGATTTATTATTTCTCGCTTTTCTTCAAATGCTGAATTTTGGAATGTTTTAGACAGAGGCCAAACTTGGCTTCCCCTCTTCACGCTCCTTACGGCTGGCGTGATCGGCGCCCTTGACGACGTACTGGTCATCAAGTCCCGGGGCGCTTATGTGGGCGGCGGGCTGGCTATGAAATGGCGTCTGCTTTTGGTGGCCATTATTGGCTTAATCGGAGCCTGGTGGTTTACCTCAAAACTCGGTTTTAGCGAGATCTTTGTGCCCTTCGTAGGCAATCTTGATATTGGCTGGCTTTACGGACCCCTTTTTGTGATTGTGCTCTTCGCCACGTTTTCATCCGGCGTCGTGGACGGATTAGACGGCCTTTCCGGCGGGGTCTTTGCCACTATATTTTTGGCCTACGCCGCCATCGCTTACTCGCGCGGTCAATTTGAGCTCGCCACCTTTTGCGCGATTTTACTCGGCACCATGTTGGCCTATTTATGGTTTAATATACCGCCGGCGCGCTTTTATATGGGCGAAACCGGCATCCTCGCTTTAACTACCACGTTAACCGTGGTCGCTTTTCTGACTAATGCGGTGCTGCTCCTGCCAATTGCGGGCATCATTTTGGTGGCCGAAACCGGGTCAGTAATTATACAATTGCTCTCGAAAAAGTTTCGTCACGGCAAGAAAGTATTTTTGTCCGCGCCGCTGCACCATCATTTTGAAGCCCAAGGCTGGCCCCATTACAAGGTGACTATGCGGTTTTGGGTAATTTCGGCTGTTTTTTGCCTGTTGGCGCTGCTTATTTATTTGGTCGGCCCTCGATAGCTTGTGGTAAAATAGAAGAGCGCGCAATCGTTTAGAAATCAAAATTAAATGCTGCCATGCTGGACGTTCTGATAAAAAACGGTATTGTCTTTGACGGCACTGGCCAGGGCCATGGCGTGCGCCGCGACATCGGCGTCCAAAATGGCGCAATTGTTTCGCTGGGCGATACGCCGCGGGCTAACGCCCATGAGGTAATCGATGCCGAGGGTCTTTATGTGGCCCCGGGCTTTATTGATATTCAGAACCATTCTGATAGCCATGGTTTGATCTTAAATAAGCCGGGGCTTGAGAGTATGGTCGCCCAGGGCGTGACCACGATTTGTGTTGGCCAGTGCGGCGCGTCTTTGGCTCCTTTGCCCGTTCTTTCTTCAATCAAATCTCTTCAAAAATGGGGCGGGTTCGAGGGTATTAATGCCGATTGGCGGTCCTTCGCGGAGTTTAGAGACCGCTTGGGTCCTAATTTATTTGGCGCCAATATTGCCAGTTTTGTCGGACACGGCACTTTGCGCAGGGCTTTTACCGGCGACTCGGCGCGCGAGTTAACTCCCGACGAAATTAACCAGCTGGCCCTGATCCTGCGCCAAGCCTTAAACGAAGGCGCATTTGGCGTGTCTTTCGGTTTTCAATACGGCCACGAGATTAAAACAAGCGTGGCCGAGGTTTTAGCTCTGCTATCGGTGGCTAAGGAATTTGAGAGTATTTTTAGTCTGCATTTGCGCTCACAAGATGAATCTTTACTGCAGTCAATTTCCGATGTTTTAGAAATCGCCCGGGCCGTGGGTGTTAAAACCAAGATCTCGCATCTCAAAGTGGAAGGCCTCAAGAATAAGCACCAACTCGATCAGGGTTTGCGGCTCATTGAAAACGAATATCAGGCCGGTACGCCGATCCGGTTCGATGTTTATCCCTACACCACCACCTGGCGGTCACTTTACACTTACTTGCCCAGCTGGGCCTACGAGGGGGGCTTTCAGCCGATGCTCGAAAGGATGAAGCAGAAATCAGGAAAAATGCGCATATTAACACAGCTTGGCGAGAACCGCAGGCATTTGGCTGATTTGCTGGTCACAACCAGTCCCAAAGTTTACGGGTTTGTCGGCAAAACCGTGGCTCAAATCTCACACGGCCAGGGCTTAACACCCGAACAGGCCGTGTTGAACATTCTTTCGGCTAATCATGGCCAGACTGTTGTTTTTGATCATAATGTTGACCCCGGCCAGGTGACGTCTTTGCTTAAACACCCCTTGTCTTTTGTCGCTAGCGATGGCGTTGGTTATCCTTTTAACGAGCCTCTCGAATCAGAACTGCCCCATCCCCGTTGTTTTGGCACTTTTCCGCGTTTCCTGCGCATGCTCCGCAACGATAATGATGAGACTAATACCCTGCCGCTCTTGTCCTGGGCCGAGGGCTTGGCCAAAATCACGGGTTGGCCCGCTCAATTTTTAGGCTTAAGCAACCGCGGCTTTATTAGGAAAAATTATCGGGCCGACATCGTTGTTTTTGATCCCGACAATATTTCTGATTTGGCCACGTATACCAACCCCTTTAAGGCGCCGCAGGGCGTGCGTTATGTGCTTAACAACGGCAAGATCAGTCTTTTTGAAGGTCAGCTCACGGGTGTTTACGGTGGCCGCCTACTTAAGACTGCGAGCGCGGCTTAAATCTAGCCATGACCAAGCCAAATTTAAGCAATCCCAATTATGCCCTGCTAAGCTTGATTGTAGTTTTTCTGTTTTTGGGCATCACCGCCATCGCCTCGGCCTCATCGGTTATCTCTTGGAATAACCACGCCAATACCTATTACTATCTCGTGCACCAAATTCTTTTTGGCATAGTGCCCGGGATTATTTTGATGTTTATCGCGAGTCGTATCAATTATCGTTTTTGGCGGGCGATTTCGCCCTTTTTGCTTTTGCTGGCGCTTTTTCTGCTGGTTCTGGTTTTAATTCCGGGCGTAGGCATTGAGGTGGGCGGCGCCCAAAGATGGATTAATTTAGGCGTCGCCAATTTTCAGCCATCAGAATTGGCCAAGCTGGCCGTCATAGTTTATTTGGCGGCCTGGTTTGATAAAAAGCAAAAGAACGTCCATGATCTGTTGAGTGGCTTTTTGCCCTCGCTGGTCATGGTCGGCTTGATTGCTTTTTTAATATACCTTCAGCCGGACATGGGCACCCTAGTTGTTCTGATCCTCACGGCCGCGGCCATGTTTTTTATGGCCGGCAGCCAAATTAAACATTTAGTCGTGACCGGCGGGCTCGGTTTGGTTGGTTTATTTTTAGCTATCCGCTCCGCTCCTTACCGAATTGCGCGAGTTATTACTTTTTTAGATCCGTCCCACGACCCGCAGGGCATTGGCTACCATGTTAACCAAGCCCTTTTGGCCATAGGATCAGGCGGCTTGTTTGGCTACGGTTACAACCGAAGTTTGCAAAAATATAATTATTTACCGGAACCGATGGGTGACAGTATCTTTGCGGTTATTGCCGAGGAGATGGGGTTTATCCGGTCGGCCTTGTTGATTGTTCTCTTTTTGGCTTTGGCTTGGCTGGGTTTAAACATCGCCCGCCGCGCCCCGGATAATTTTGGCCGCCTCTTGGCCCTGGGCATCACGGCCTGGATCAGCATTCAAGCTTTTATCAATATCGGGGCCATGCTTGGCATTATGCCCTTAACCGGCATTCCTTTACCCTTTATTTCTTACGGTTCTTCTTCGTTAATAGCCTTACTCACGTCAGTTGGTATACTATTAAATATCAGCCGTAAAACGATTTGACGTGGGTTTACTGCAAAATTGGCAAGACAAATTGGCAAAAAAACATCTAAAAAAGGCCCTTCTTATCAATATTGGCCCGTTTTTAGGCGTATTGATTCTGGCCATACTGCTTATTTATGTGTCACTTTTTTATGGCGCCGTCCTGGCCGATAAGAAGAATTTGATCCAAGATGCCGGGACCGCTTACGCTAATTTAAATTCGGCTTATGCATCACTTGATCGGGATGGCTTGGTTAAAGCCTCGGATCTTTTTAGCCGGGCCGATGAAACCTTTGGTAATCTTGAGCATGGTTTGGCTGATTTGGCTAAACCGCTTTCGCCGGCTGCGCCAAGCGTGCTGGAGGCTGGCGTGCATTTCGCTCGCGCCGGCCAGGCCGTGGCCTCGGCCGGTAAGTTTTTTTTAAAATCAATCGACAGCTTAACGGCGGTCGCGCCCGCTCTTAGCGGCGTACTTACTTTGGACAGCTCGCGCGGCCTAGAGGATACCAAGCAGGGCTCGGCTGCGCCCGCGATAAGCAGCCAGATTGCGAGTGCCCGGGACAATCTTAACTGGTCGCGCGAGCTGATCCATTTAGCGAAATCAGAGTTAGAGGCCATCAATCCGCAATCTTTGCCTGAAGCGTACCGCGCCGATTTAAGTCAGGCGTTAAACAAAATTGAACAGCTCGAGATTTCTTTAAACACCCTGGTCAGCATTAACAATGTGCTGGCCGAAGTGGTTTCGGGATATCAGCGCAATATACTTTTAGTTTTTCAAAACACCGCCGAAACCAGACCGACCGGCGGTTTTATTGGGTCGTACGGCCTGCTGAAGCTGCGCAGCGGGCAGATTAAATCTTTGCTCATAGAAAGCACCTATGAGATAGACGGACGCCTGCAAAAGTCCATACCGCCCCCCGAGCCTCTGCGGAGCGTAGCAGGGGAGAAGTGGGCCTTGCGCGATGCCAATTGGTGGCCCGACTTTGCTTACTCCGGCAAGCAAATTTCCAGTTTCTACGAATGGGAAGGCGGGGAAAGCGTTGATTTGGTGATTGCTTTTACGCCGGAACTTTTTGCGGAAATTATAACGGTTCTCGGCCCGACCGATTTGCCTGAATACGGCGCGGTGATCGACAGCACGAATTTTTACGAATTACTTCAGAGCCGCACTTCCAAAGGATACGACCGAGATGAAAATAAGCCTAAAAAATTTATGACTGACCTCGCGGGCAAGCTGATGCAGAAAATTCCGGCCTTGCCCAGTGAGGAAAAAATAGCCATCTTGGCCTCGATTCTGAATCACATTCAACAAAAAAATATTTTATTTTATAGTCGCTTAGAAGGCCTGCAAGAAAATATTGAGCGGGCGGGTTTGGGCGGCCGGTTGGTTGAATTGGAGAACTATGGGAATTTTGACAGTCTGCTGGTGACTAATGCCAACGTTGGCGGGGGCAAGACTGACAAGCATATCAAGCAGGAAGTCTTGCTGACCACTCGGATCGAGGGCGGCGGACGCGTGGTTAATAATCTTAAAATCAAGCGCAGCAATAACACGCCGCCTTTCGCCGAAAACCCGGTCAACCAAAATTATCTGCGTATCTATGTGCCCTTGGCCAGCAAGCTGATTTCGGCGACTCGCGAGGTCGCGACTTATGAGGAGCTCGGCCGTTCCGTCTTCGCGGTCGGCAGTACGCTCGCGGCCGGCCAAAGTGATGAGCTCGAGATCGAGTATAGTCTGCCCCCGCGCCTGTGGCACAATCTGTCGCACGCTTTGCTTGTTGAAAAAAATCCGGGGCAGTTGTTAGACAGTTTTGACTATCTTTTGATATTGCCCAAAGGCAAGCAAATCGTTCATACTATAGGAGAGGCAAACATTAATGAGCGCGGCCTCGCGGCCGGAGCCAGGCCGTTGTCCGGCAATGTTTTGTTCGGCGCGGTTTTTAAATAGGGTATGCAGAATCCAATCAAGGAAGAAAGCAGGATCAGGCGAATTTCCAAGGTGACCTTGCTGTTGGCGGTTTTCACGCTGCTTAGCCGGTTGGTCGGTTTTGTCCGCGATTTAATTTTGGCCAGCACTTTTGGCGCGGATAAACAGCTTGACACATATAATGCCGCATTCAGCGTGCCGGATTTCATGTTTAATTTTTTCATTTTCGGCACGCTGACCGTAGCCTTTTTACCTATTTTTAATCGCGACCTTATTTATGATAAAGTCCGGGCCAAGGAGTTTGCCAGCGTGGTCTACACTTTGAGCGTGCTGGCTATCTCCGTTCTTTCGCTGATCGTTTTTATTTTCACGCCTGCCCTCATTCGCTTTTTATTTCCGGCTTTCGGCGGCCAGCAGATTGATTTAACCATAATCATGACGCGCGTCATGCTTTTCAGCCCGGTTCTTTTTACGGCCAGCAATATCGCCGCCATCCTTTTGCAGTCAAACAATAAATTCCTGCCGACCGCTATTTCGCCGATTTTTTATAATCTCGGCATTATTGCCGGCGCGGTTCTATTCTCGAAATATTTTGGCGTGGTCGGCCTCGCTTTCGGCGTCATTCTTGGCGCGCTGATGCATGCCTTCATTAATATTCTTCCCTTGCGCCGCCTGGCCTGGCAAATCAGGGTTTCATTTAATTTTAAAATGGCCGAGCTCAAAGAACTCTGGCGTTTGTATCTGCCCCGGCTTTTTGCCTTTGATACCTTCTATATCAGCTTGATTATTTCAATTTTGGTGGCCCAGTTTTTAGCCGAAGGCAGTATTACAGTTTTTAAATTTGCCAGCAATTTGGAGGCGGTGCCGATTGGTATTTTCGCGCTTTCTTTTGCGGTGGCTGCTTTCCCGTCGCTTTCGCAGGCTTGGGCGGCCAAGCATATCGAGGATTTTAAAGGTATCATCAGGCACAGCAGCATTCAAATTTTGTTTTTTATAATTCCGCTCTCGGCCCTGATGTTTGTCTTGCGCGCTCAAATTGTGCGCTTGGTTTACGGACACGGCAAATGGGGTTGGGATGAAACCTTCTTAACCGCGCAGACCTTAGGATTTTTAGTGATCTCGTTGTTCGCCCAGGGCCTACTACCGCTTTTCGCCGAAAGTTTTTATGCGACTCACAATACCGTCATACCGGTGGCTGTGAGCATAATTACGGCTTTGGTGAATATCGTTTTGGCCATTGTCTTAGCCGAGGCGTACGGCGTAGTCGGGCTAGCCGCGGCCGCCAGTATCTCGGCCGTGGTCAGTTTCTCTCTCTTGTTTATATTTTTAAGGCTGCGGATAGGCCGTCTCGGGGGCTTGGTTATTGCCGAAAGGGTTTTGAAAATTTTGATCGCGACGGGTATTGCCGCGATCGGCGCTTACGCCACGCTTTACGCAGTTGCGCCGGTCGTCGGCACAAGCACGAGTGTGGGTGTTTTTATCCAAGCGCTGCTGGCTTCATTGGTCGGGCTGATTCTGTATATGATTGCGGCTTTGTTGCTGGCCTTGCCCGAGGCCCGCGCCGCAGTTTCGCGCACGGCTGGCTTTGTGGCCCGTATCACTCGCCCCCTGAATGAAATAATTTCATACGTAGAAAGGCTTTAACCGGTCTTTTAAAAAGACTAAATTTATGACATAATTAAGAAGTTATGTCAGTTTCGAGCATTCGAAATTTTTGCATCATTGCGCATATTGACCATGGGAAATCCACTTTAGCGGACCGCCTTTTGGAAGTTACGCACACGGTTAGCAAGCGTGAGATGAAAGAGCAAATGCTGGATCAGATGGACCTGGAGCGCGAGCGGGGCATCACCATCAAACTTCAGCCCGTGCGCATGGAACATAAAAACCATATTTTAAATTTAATTGATACGCCCGGCCATGTTGATTTTACTTACGAAGTCAGCCGTTCTTTAGCCGCCTGCGAGGGCGCCCTGCTGGTGGTCGATGCCAGCCAGGGCGTACAGGCCCAGACCTTGGCCAACGTTTATCTGGCCTTGGAGCATGATTTGACCATTATTCCGGTTATCAATAAAATCGATTTGCCCAATGCCATGCCGGAACGAGTGGCGGCCGAGCTGCAAACGGTGTTTGGCTTTAAGGCCGAGGAAATTGTTTTTGTTTCGGCTAAAACAGGCGAGGGGATTGACGGCTTGCTCGACGCGGTTATTGAACGAATTCCGACGCCGACAGGTGAAATCTCCGCCGCTTTGCGCTGTCTGATTTTCGATTCAATTTACGATACGCACCGGGGCGTGGTCGCCTACGTGAGGGTGGTCGATGGCAAGCTTTCCAAGAATGACCAAGTTAAAATGTTGGGCAGCGGCGAAGAGGTTACGGTGCTGGATGTGGGTTATTTCAAACCAAGACTTGTCGGCCACCCCGAAATTAAGGCCGGTGAAGTCGGTTATATTGTGACGGGCCTGCGCAATGTGCGCGGGGCGCGCGTGGGCGATACCGTTACGCATTTAAAAGGCGCAGCCAATGTGCTGGCTTTGCCCGGCTATAAGGAAGTGCAGCCCATGGTCTATGCCGACATTTTTCCGGTCAGTGGCGATGACTATCCAATGCTGCGAGACGCTGTTGAAAAATTAAGCCTTAATGATGCCTCGCTCACTTTCGCGCCCGAACACATACCCACCCTAGGGCATGGTTTCCGTATGGGTTTCTTGGGACTTTTGCACATGGATATTGTCCAAGAGCGGCTATCGCGCGAGTTTAATGTTGATGTAATTGCCACGGCGCCTTCGGTGGCCTACCGCGTTAATTTGCGCGAAGGGCCGAAGAGAGAGGTTAAAAGCGCCGCGGAACTGCCCGATCCGTCTTATATCCAAAGCGTTGAGGAGCCGTGGGCCGAGGTCAATATCCTCGCGCCCGAAGACTACCTCGGCGGCATTATGGAATTAGTGACCGCGCGTCGCGGCATGATTGGCAATGTTGAGTATATCGGCAGCAACCGCGTTAACCTGCACGCGCAAATGCCGCTCGCCTCGGTGATTGTCGATTTTTACGATCGCCTAAAATCAATTACTTCCGGCTATGGTTCCTTGAATTATTATGTTAAGGAGTATCGTGCGGACGACCTTGTTAAACTCGACATTCTGGTGGCGGGTGAGCCGGTTGAGGCTTTGTCTATGATTGTGCACAGAAGTGAGTCCGAAAGCACGGGTCGCAAAGTGGTTGATAAGCTTAAGGATTTAATTCCGCGCCAGCAGTTCGAAATTCCGCTTCAGGCGGCGATCGGCGGCAAAATTATCGCCCGCGAAACAATCAGGGCTTTTCGCAAAGACGTGACCGGCTACTTGTATGGCGGCGACGTGACCCGTAAAATGAAATTATTAAAGAAGCAAAAAGAAGGCAAGAAGCGCATGAAGCAGGTGGGCAGAGTGCAGATACCCCAAGAGGCCTTTTTGGCGGTTTTAAAGAAATAAATGTTAAAATAAACCTGTATGAGAAGAATAAACAAAAAAGCCATCGTAATCGTTTATATTGTTATGATCGCGGCTATGCTTATGTTTTTGCTTATACCATTATTTAGCGCGCTCTAAAACCGCACAAGGTCGTAAATTTTAGCCTTAAGATTAAATGAGTATAGACGCACTAAATAGCGTTTGGCTCTGGAGGTAATTATACGGGATGGGTGTTTTTGAGATTGATTTCCACGACGACGAAAAAATAATTCTCAAGGTGCGCCAGCACTGGATACTTCTGCTTTGGCCATTTTGGAAGTTCATTCTCATCTCGGCCGCCGGCACTGCAGCCCTTTATTATTTCCGTGACCGTTTTGACGCCCTCATGGCCGCACTTTTGCTCATTGCTTGGCTCCTGATTGCTTTCGATTTCTCGCTGCATGACCTTTTGCGCTGGTATCTCAACGTTTATGTGGTTACCAATCAGCGTATTATCAATGTTACCCACCATACCATCTTTAAACGGCAGACTACGGAAGCGTCGTTGGCTCGCGTGCAGGATGTGACGCATAACACGCTGGGCTTTATTTCAATGTTGTTTAATTACGGCGACGTGGTTGTGCAAACGGCGGGGCACCAGACGCTCATACACTTTCGGATGATCCCGCGGCCGCGTAAAATACATGCCGCCATAGCCAAAGTGGTGGCTGATTATCACGCCCGCCCTAACTTACAGATGCCTAAATTTTTAAACGAGGGTCTTTAGAATGCAACGTCTTTTTCAATCGAAAATCTTTTTAGTGTTTATTGCCGTCCTGCTGGCCATGACCTTAACCGCTCTTTATCGCGAAGTGGCCGCTACCTTGAAAACGAAACGGGAAATCGGTAGACTGGAGCAACAAGCCGCCGAGCTGGAAGCCAAGAATAAGAGTTTAAAAGACGTCATCGGTTATTTGAGCAACCCCGCTTATTTGGATAAGGCGGCCCGCGAAAACCTAAATCTGCAGGCCCCGGGCGAAGTGGCGGTGGCTTTGCCGGGTATTTCGGATCTTGCCGAAGCAGGCGGCGGCGGTGATAAGACAGCCAAAATAATTCCCATCGGTCCGAGCAAATGGTGGGCATACTTTTTTACCCCCGACAGGCTAAACAATGACTAACACAAGCCTTAAAAACAAGACAGCCACAAAAAAAGCCGTGACTATTTTGGCTGCTGTTTTAGTTTTTACGCTCTGCTTTTTAGCCGCTTATTTGGTTTTAGGCAATAAGGTGCCCGGTGGCAAAAAAGTGTGGGCGGCCCTTGCCAATATTTTACCTTTGCCCGTAGCCTCGGTTGACGGCCATGATGTGCGCATGCAAACTTTGCGCGCCGCGCAAAGGCTCGCGGCACCAGACGCGCTCGATTTTGTCATACGCCAGACTGCGATTAAGGCCGTTGCCGACGCGCAAAATATATCTGCGTCAGAGCTCGAAGTGGCTGCCTACCAAGAGCGACTACGAAAATCTTGGGGCTTAAGCGAAGCAGACTACCAGAGACTTCTCAATGAAAAAAAGGTTAGTGAGCAAAGTTTTAAAAGCTTATTTGTGAGACCCGATGTTTTGGAGCAAAAGCTTGCTTTAAACCTGAACAAAACCAATCTTAATGTTCTCCTGGTCGAAAGCAAGCTTAAAAACGGCGATAATTTTACGAATTTAGCCAAAGTTTACTCCGATGATTTTGTAACCAGTCCTTTGGGTGGCGACGTAGGTTTTCTGGCCGAGCACGAGGTTTACCCGGAAGTTTGGCAAAGGGCCGCGAGCCTTAAAGATGGTGAATGGGCGGGACCGGTTAATACGCCAGGGGGGTTTGTTTTCGTAAAAAGAATCGCCAGTCAGGCAGCAAGTAGTAAAGAAACGGAGCGCTTGCATTTGCAAATGATTTTGGTTAAAGTTTTTGATTTTGATAAATGGCTAAATGACCAGATAAAACATTTGACGGTCAAGATTTATATTTAAACGCGCGGGTATGGTTTAGTGGCAGAATGTGACCTTCCCAAGGTCGAGGCGCGGGTTCGATTCCCGCTACCCGCTCCAATTTGCATAAGTCCAACCATTTTCGCCCGCTCGTTCAAAACAGCCGGGCACACATAGTTGACGCCAAAACTGGAATTTGCTAGCATCCAAATATAATCTATGAAATCCTATCGAACCATAATTTCATTAAATTGGTGGGGGGCTTTGCAGACTTACTCGCAAAGTCCTAGTTTTGGTTTGCCTTAATATATCCTTTTGAATTCAGCCGCCAAAACTCCTCTCGGACTTCGCGAGAGGAGTTTTTAGTTTGTGTTGATGGCTGAATATTTTTATCAGAAAATGTATGGCCACCAGCACGAATGTCGCGCTGGTTCGCTCTTTCAAAATAAAAGGAGGTGTATCATGAGAACGTTTGGCGTTGAAAGAGAGCGTTTCATTTCCGACACCCAAGTTCAAATTGTCCCTGCGATTGGGGCATTGCTTCCACGGGTGTATCAAATCGCCCTGAACAGGGGGATGCCGAAGAAACTATTCGGGTTCGAACTCTTTGCCGGACAAATCGAGGACAGGACACTGCCGTGTCATGACATGGTGGCGGTACGAGAGGCGCTTGTTGCCAACGACGACGTGCTGCTCAAGGCAGCCTCTGAACTCGGCCTGACATTCGCTTATTCGGAGTTTGTAGAGGAAGAAAGGGTTACTGCGTTCGAGGTCAATCCGTTTGACGAGCGTCATCAGAGAATCTGGGAGTCAATTCCGCACGAAAGGCGTGTCGCCGCATCGGTGGTTGCCGCTGTCCATGTCCACATTTCGGTGTCTGGTGAGGAGGCGGTACGAATCCTTAATCTCTGTCGGAAAGATATCGTTGATCGTCTCATTTTGATTGGCGATCACTCCGGCTCCAAGAGGATTAACGCGTATCGGACTATGGCGGAAACCGACGGTGTTCCTCCCGTGTTCTCAGATTTTGCAGAGGT
>CAZSSD010000002.1:0-39470 GCA_964609765.1 uncultured Candidatus Saccharibacteria bacterium
AAGAAACCGCCGGCGAACCAGCGGTTCCCGGCGGATCAGCACGATCGTCAACCCTACGGATGCGCCAGGCCGAGCACCCGCGCCATCAGGTCGATGAGCGCAAACCGCTCCTCGCAGTCTGGGGCTTCGAGGGTTCCTTGCGGAGTGATCTTGAACCACACGTTCTCGTGCTCGAATGCCACACTGCCGTCAGGCTCCGTTAGGCAAGGCACGCGAAAGAGCGTGGGATAGAGGCCACCGCGGACGATCTGCTTCAGCTCCGACGTCGAGTAGACATAAGGCCGCTCGGCGAAGTCCCAACCGCGCGCCTGAAGCGCCTGCCGAATACGATCGGCTCCGGTCCGCCCGATCCCCTCAATCCCGTAACAGTCATCTTCGGTCAGGCGGGCCAGGGGCTCGAGGGTGTCAATGCCGAGCCCCCTGAGAACACGGACATTACGCGCGTACAGCTCACCCGACTCCACGAGCTTCACGAGCGGGACGGCAAGACGGCTTCTTCTCTTGGTCATAGCTCCTCCACTCGACTTGAGTTTCTGTGGCAAACGGAACAACTAAAAATAGCACTTTTGGTATTGCGCGGCAAATGGCGCAGTAAAAACCAGAAAACCCCGCGCTTAAGAAGCCACTAGATTTATCAAAAACTTTCTAAAAAACTTTCTAAAACTTAACCGTATCACACTTTCTCGCGGCCGCGAGAAAGTGTGATACACTGATACCACACCTGCGTCCGTCTTGTCTTCAGTCTCATCTTCTCTTCAATAAATACGCAACCTACTTTCCTTGAAATAAAATTAACGAACCAAATTATGAAGAATCCCAAAAAATCTATATCTGTGAAGATTTTGGAAAAGCTATTAGAAATCGCTCAAAGCTACACAGAGCCGCTTTCTTACCAAGAAGCAGATATGCTTTACAACTTTCTGGGCCTAACTGGAAAAATAATAAGACCTCATCATTATCATCAGGCCATCAAGCGTTTAGAAAAACGCGGTTTAGTAAAACTACAGCCAGGCCCCAAAATTAAAATTTTTATTACTCGCAAAGGCCGGAAATATTTAGGGGATTATAAAAATAAGGAGATGATAATTAGACAGCCCAAGAAGTGGGACGGCCGGTGGCGCTTGGTAATTTTTGATATTCCCGAAAAAAACAAAGAACAAAGAAACGCTTTCCGCTCTTATCTTAAACATCTGGGTTTCAGCCAGGTCCAGCAAAGTGTTTGGGCCCACCCTTACCCGTGCCAAAAAGAAATTGGCACTCTCTGCGAGCTGTACAATTTAACTCCTTATGTCTCTATTTTTATAGGAAATCATTTTGGCGACGACAAGGAACTAAGAAAAATATACGGTCTTTAAATCCGTCTTTAAAACCCTTATCACAAACCCTCGCGGCCGCGAGGGTTTGTGATAATAGCGGAGATTTGTGATAATTACAGAGTTTGCAAAAATATGGCAAGTTAATTCGAACTAATAATCTCTAACGCTCTATCCATCTGCGGATCTCTTTTATTTTTATAGTCATCCAGCGTACGTTCCACTTTTACATCCGGCTCAAGGCCTTGCTTATCAATGGAGCGGCCGTTCGGCGTGAGCCATTTGGCAATCGTAATTTTCACGGAAGCGCCGTTCCCGATATCAACCAAATCCTGCACGCTGCCCTTGCCGAAACTCTTATCGCCGACCACCGTAGCCAGCTTGTAATCTTGCAGGGCGCCGGTGACAATTTCGGAAGCCGAGGCCGAACCTTTGTTGATTAAAATTATAGTTTTGATACCGGCCAACCGATTGGAAAAATCCTTGGCGTAATAGAGAGATTCTTGCTTGTCGGCATTAAGCTCCTTTAAAACCACCTTATTCTCGGGCAGCCAGAAACTGGCAATATCAATGGCCGCGTCGAGCAGTCCGCCTGGATTGCTGCGCATATCCAGAACCAAACCTTGCAAACTCTGGCCCTCAAACCCATCAATGGCCTGGGCAAAGGCGGCCACCGTATCCGGCCCGAAACGAGACAGTTTGATGACGCCAATTTTCCTGCCAGCCACAACTTTAGTCTCGCTGGTTACACTCTCGACATGAATGGCGTCGCGGACAATGGAAATATCTTCAGTCTTATCGCCGCCTTTATGCAAAACGGTGAGAACTACGGTCGTGCCCTTGGCACCCCTAATTTTGCCGACCGCTTCCTCCAAATCCAGGCCGAAGGTATCTTCGCCGTCTATTTTCAGAATGGTATCTTCTGGCAGCAATCCCGCTTTTTCAGCCGGACTATTAGCCAAGGGCGCCACTACAACCAAGCTTTCATCTTCAACGCTGATTTCAGCGCCAATCCCCTCAAAGTCGCCCTGCAAGTCGTCCAAAAACTTTTTATACTCCTCGGGATCCAAAAAAGTGCTGTGCGGATCGCCCAATGCGCGCAGCAAGCCATCCACCGCGCCGTACATTAACTTTTTCTGATCCACCGGCTTGTCTACATATTGGCTGCTGACTACCTCGAGAGCTTTCCACAAAAGGCCGTAATCTACGGTGGTCACATTCTCGGGTGGCTTTTGGTTTAAAACATTGATGCCGAGGCGCTCCAAGCTAATACGGTCGGCGGAGCTGGCGCCGGCCAAAAATGAGAAAATGACTAAAACAATAACTCCCAGGGTGAGAAGCGTCTTTTTTTTAGCGTTATGTGAATTATCGTCAGGCGTTACTGGCTGGTTTATATCAGGGTCCATCTTTTTATTATTTTTGGGGGGATTGCTCTTCTTCCTGCGCGTGAGCAATTAAAAAGTCGGCTGATAGCGCGCGTGGCGTTATGGTCTGGCTCATGGCTGCGTTGTAAGCTGCCACCCTACGCTGGAGTTCAGCGAGAACAGCGGGCTTTTGAGTCTCGTCGGCATGGATATAACGTTGCGCCAATTCTATCAGCTGCGGGTAAAGGTGCTGATTAGCCTCTTGTTCGTAAATTTTGGCTTCTGGGCCTTCTGACATATTAATTCAATTTATAAAGCTTATCTGTATCAAAGGTTTCTCTAATTTCTCTCTTAACATTAGCAAAATCAAAACTCAACTGCAAATCTATGGGGTACGAACCGATCTGCTTCAAGACTTGCAGCGAATAATTTTTATCAGCCGCAACGTTGCTTGGCAGTTCGTAAGTAAAAGTAATCTTTTTCTCTTGGGCAATAGGTACGGTTAAAAGCGTGCCAAAAACGGTGCGATTAAATTCGCTCATGGTATCAATGGTGCCGTCCGTGCCCCTGCTGCCCACAAGCTTGCTCCCATTGGGCGCATAGACGCGCACGTATGTTCGGTAATTATGCACCAAGGGGTTAAGCTGGCCGCGATGCCGGTAATGAATGGTTAAATTGCCGTACAGCTTGCCCCCATCCTCGCTCACGCCGTAACTATATTTTTTAACCATAGCCGGTTCGGTTTTATGGCCCATTAAGTTGGCGTCCACAACCATAAGCGTGTCGCCCGAATACGGCAGCAGGCGGCCATCCCAACCCGAATCTGACACGCTTTCCTGCAATTTGGCGTTATCAAAACTGAAGGCAATGTGTTTGCGGTCAGCCAAATCGCCAAACATTTCCAAAAGAGCCATATTTTGCTCAAAGGTAAAACCTTCGACCCTTTGGCGCAGCTCGCGCGCAAGATCGCCGACAATATCCTTGCGCCGGAACCATGAAATATTCTGTTCGTAAAAAGTTATCTCCACCTGCTTTTCCAATTCCTGAACAACATTATCCTCGCTAAAAACCAGTTCATTCACTTTCACCGGCCCGGTTAAAGCCATGGTCTCTTTTAAAACTTCGGTAGTGACCGTGATCACGCCCTTTATTTCGCCCCCGTATTCTCCGCCCTCACGCGCGTAAGCGGCTTTAATACTCTGGGCAGCGGCCTGATGGTCCGGATCCCAGTTGCTATCCCTAAACGGAAAGCCGTTAATAGCCAGGAAGCGTTGCGCCACCGGCGGCGCGGGAGGACCTAAATTGACATTGCGGGCGCCGGGCAGCTCATAGGAATCACGCACCTGAAAATCGGCAATCTCGCCGTCTTTGACCGTGAGCAGGCCATACGAGCCAATAAAACCGCCAGCCGGCCTTATTTCCAGGTTATTAGCAAAAACCACCAAATAGCGCGCCGGCTCATTGACGCCCAAAATTTCGGGCAGATCACGGCTCAAGGAAGCGGCCTGATCTATGGCGGCCAGGGCCGCCCGCACCTGGTGAGGCGCCAAAGGCAAGCTGCCTTTTTTTAGTAGATTTGAAGCCGCTTTAAGCTCATCGGAATTTTGAGCAATGTGTGCGATCACCTCACGCCGCTCGGTTGCCGGTATTTCGTGCACTTTGCCGTCCATGTTGCTCAAAACCTCTAGCGAAGGCAAAAAGGCATGCAAAGCCATTTCCGCACCGGCCGCGGTATTATTGATTTGTTGCAGTTTGGGGCCTAGGCCCGGAATAAAACGTAGCCGCGCAAGGGTACGCGAATCTTTATTTAATCTTTGCAAGTGATAATGAGCCGATTGTGCTTGAATATACAAACTGTTGAATTCATAAGCCAGCGCCGAAGATTTAACTTGTTTTACGATCGGGTAAAGTTTGTAAACGCGGTAGGCGGCATCTGCGGCTGGGTAGCCAAAGATACCGACAACAAAAATCGCCACGAACAAGAGAGCCAGCCATATTTGATCGCCAACTCGGCGCCGCGCGCGCGCTTGAGGCAAATTTAAAGTCGGCCAGTTCAGGTTGGGAATGGCGCTCCAAACTAAAACTCTGAAAAATTTATGATCAGAGTTTTGTTTTTGCAAAGATTTTTTAATTTCTGGCGGTAAAAAATTGGGGCTGATCATGGTAATTAGAAACGTTTGGGCGGGCCCTTGCTCTGCTTGGCCGAAAAGAGGCCGTGCAGATGTGACCAAATGAATTTTATGGCATAGCGAACGCGTGGACCAATGTAAGCTATTAAATTAATAAACCACGGATATTTTTGGGCAAAGTGCTTGCGATACAGAAGAGTCATCGAGCGATGAAATTCCCATTGCGCTTTCGCGCTCCAACGGGCCGCCTGGCGCTTATAGTGAACAGTGGCCGTCTCGGGGTAGTAATAAACCTTCCAGCCGGCAAGCTTTGCCCGGTAGCACCAATCGACATCTTCGTTATACATAAAGAACTCTTCGTCCAATAGTCCAATTTGAGCAATGGTCTCGCGCCTGATTAAGAGAAAAGCACCGCTGCAACTGTCTATCTCATATTCTTCATCTTCGGGCAGATATTGCAAATTATATTTGTTGAACAACCGTGATTTTGGGAAAAGCAGGCTCAAGCCGCTCAAACGGGATATGGCCACCCAGGGTGTGGGGAAACTGCGTCGGCAGGCCGGATCAATCTGGCCGTTGCCCAAAACCAGTTTACAAGTGGCAATTCCGATATCGGGCCGGCGCTCCATTAAATTGAGCATCACTTCAAATGTACCCGGCGAAACCTTGGTATCGGGGTTAAGCAGTAAAACATAACGGCCGCGCGAAGCCTTGATGGCGACATTATTGCCGTGAGAAAAACCCGTATTCTCCCCGCGCAGCAACCGCGCTTTCGTGTACGCGCTTTCCACCATTTCCGCGCTGCCGTCGCCGGACCCGTTATCGCGCACGATCACCTCAAAACTGTACTTTGTGCGGCTGGCCAAGACGGCATCCAAGGTAACCTGAAGAAGTTGCCTATTATTATGGGGAACGATAATAACCGATAAATCTAGGGGGTTTTGTGACATAGCCATTAACGTAAAATTCTAATGAAAATAGGAACTTTAGTCAACCCCGTATATCAACCTCTTCTTTAAACCAGTTCGCCACCAGAGCGACCGGCACTCGCCTAGTCTTGGCAATAAATTTTCTCTTTTTAAGCATAACCGGCACTCTTTTTAGCATTTTTGGCAAAACCCCCAAAACTTTAGGCTCAATAATCAGCGTATAGCCGAAAATGAGCGCCTGCCGGAATAATATTTTTGGCAAGCCCAGCCAAAACGGCCAGCCGGAATCATTTTTTAACAAGACCAAAATATTGTTTTGCAAACTAAACTTTTTGGCGTAAAGCGGTATTTTGCCGCGACGATGTTTAATAAGGGCAAAAACTTTTTTGTAGCCGCCTGGACTGGCGCCGGCCTCACGTCCGTGGAAACCCCAAGCTTTCGGCTCATACCAAAGCTTCCAGCCTCGGGCGCGTAGCCGCCAGGATAAATCAATGTCATCCCAATACATAAACAAATCTTCGTCCATGATTTCACCATCAATCGCAATATCCAAAAGCGCGGCTTTGCGGTACAAAGGCGCGGCGCCGTTCACGCCCCAAACCTCGCCGGCACTATTGTATTGGCCATTGTCTTTTTCGTTTTGGCCGCGATCACGTGGCCGGCGCCAGGAATTTAAAAAGATGCCGGTGCTATCAATAGTATATTTCCCCCGCTCGTCCGGCGTCGGTCTCAAGAGTTTTCCCTGCACGCCGGCAATTTTTTCATCTAAAGAGATGCGCCTGAACAATTGACTCAAAAAATCAGAAGATAATTTTAAATCGGGCGTTAGCGTCCAAACAAATTCAGCCCTCGATTCCCTAATGCCAAAATTGTGCCCGCCACTGAAACCTAAATTGCGGCCGGTCTGTCTGACCTTCACTTCAGGAAAATTGCTGCGCACGAATTCCTCCGATCCGTCGGTTGAGCCGTTATCGATAAATACAACTTCGAGACTCGGGTAATCCTGGGCCAGCACGCTTTTCAAAGCCGGCTCAAGATGCCTTTTACTATTAAACCCCAAGAGATTGGCGGTAATTTTAGGAAACTTTTCCTCGCTCATAATTTAAATAAACGATCACCGTTATGATAAACCAAAATAAATACGACAAATCATTTTTAAAATAAGGCGTATCCAGCAGACCGTGCCCCAAAACTGTGATCATGCCGCCAAACGCGCCAAAGGCCAAGGCCCGATTGATATTTTTAGCCTGCCAAAAGGCCCGGAAAAAGTAAGCAAGCAGAACCAAAAACGCCAGTAGCCCGATTAAGCCCATATCTGTCCAAAAATCCAAAAATATATTATGGGCATGGATCATCACCGGCTCAAGCGGTTCTCTGCCAATAGCCTCACGCACATACTTTTTGTAAGCTTCGTCGTAGTTGCCCAGTCCCACGCCAAAAACCGGATGCCTTTTAATTATCGCGAAGCCTGTTTGCCAAACTTCTGCACGGCCCCGGAAAGAACTTAGGCCTTCGCGCCGGAAGAAGTCCCGCTGGAACTTGGCCGAGCTAAAATTAATAATGGCCGTCACCGAAATTAGGGCTACAAACAAAGCGACCAGTGCATAAACTCCCCGGCGGGGTAAGTTGCTCAACCAAAGCACGGGTATTAGGACAACGGTCAATCCGGCCGCTAAACCCACGAAGCCGCCGTAAGAATAAGTTAAATAAAAAGCGAACAAATTAATAACAGTGGTTATCAGCAAAAGAGCGGTCTCGGCGCTTCTGCGCCAAAAATCGCGCGCGAAAGTGAGCACGCTCACGGATAGCACTATCACCGGCCCAACCAAAAGCGCGAAATAGTTGGGCGAGGTAAATACGGAAAACAGTCTATCGCCAATGGTGGTATAGGGATCATATCTCAACCAATATTCGCCAAGCCCCCAGGCCGAAAGCGCCGCGGCCATCAAACTTAAAGCCACTACCCCGCGATACCAATCGAGCCTGTTGCGCAAAGTTAAAAATAAAATAAAGGCAAAAAGAATGGGGTCGAAGAACCATCCTTTCAATATACCCATGCTTCTCACGGTATCCCAGGTAAAAATTGTGGCTAAAACGGCCGCGGCAAAAAACAAAAAAACGACCAGGAGCAACGACCGTTGGCTCAACAACCACTTTAATTTTTCCTTAACTTCCCTCCGCCAGTCTTTGGCGAAAAATAGCTTTGTAAATAGGGCCGACGCCACCACATAGGTCGATAGTTCGAGCAGCGTAGTCGGTATGCCAAATAGCTCGAATTTAATTAAATAGCTTGGCAAAAGCAATAGCAAAAGAGCGGCGCCCGCCCGCGGCAGCCAATAACTTAAAACAAATAAAATTGGCAGGATCAACAATGGCATAGGCTACTTTGAATCATAATCCCGGCTCAAAACTAAAGCCAGCCCCAACCAAAAAAAGGTTAAGGGTTCATCGTCGGTTAAAAAGACGGTATCGAACATGGCCTGGCCAAGCACCCAAAACAGGGCCACACCAAACCAAAGGGCATAGTGGGATAAATTCGGATCAGAACCGGCCAAGTAGCGGCGGATGGCAAAATAAATGTGTTTAAAAATAGTCATCCAGAACGCCACAAAAAAGATCAGGCCAATAATACCACTTTCCACTAAAACTTGCAGTAAGATGTTGTGAGCCGAAAGCACGCGTTTCGGGACACCAAAAAACCGATCACGCTCTTCCTTAATTTGACCGAAATCTTCCGGACGCTCTTCTTCAAAAGCTAAAGCAAAATTGCCGATGCCCACCCCGGCCAAGGGGTGGCGGGCCACGCTTTGCAAAGAGGCCTTCCAAATTATCAGGCGTTCAGCGTTGCTTTCGTAACCAAGGTTGGCCCCGGTAGTTGATCTTTCCAGTAAATTGGCGTTGGGTACCAAAAACGAAAGGAGTAAAACCGCCCAGAAAAACAAAATGGGCAAAAAGCCTTTTTTAAGAAACTCGCGCGGAAGTTTTTTGTATTTGTAAACTACCAGAAGCAAGACAAAAACCAGCACCGAGCCAACAATACTTGCCCTGACTGCGGTTTGCACAATGGCTAAGGCCGTCAGCAGCACGGCCGCCAGCCATATTTTTTTGGTTCGGCCGCTCGTCGCCCGCCAAATCGTAAATAGATACGGCAAAGTGAGAACGCAGACCATAGCAAAAACCTGCGAGCCCGGCATCACGGAAAACATTCGCAAACCCGGCGGATTTGAGACATAAGAAAACCAAGTATTATTAACCGCGCTCAAAGCCGCATAATCTCGGCCGTAAACTACCGGTATGATTGTGTTCGCCCAATACTGCCAAAAGAAAAAGTAATCCGTGGCGAGGTACATGGCCAGCTGGGCAAAGCCCAGCAATACGACGGTAAAACCAGCCCAAGCGGCCGTTTTAAAAATGACCTGCCGGCCACCGGTTGTTTCTAAAATAAATCTGACCGTAAAAAATATGCCGTAAAGGTTGGCATAAGTAATGACCTGTTTAACACCTGGCGTCCAAAAACCGTTATTGAACAAAAGCAGGGAGAGGGATACGCCCAAAAACGCAAAAAACGTCCAGTCGATAAGAGTCAGGCCCAAAAAACCGAAAACTTGTTTAAAACCAGATTTAAAAGCCGCAACTAAATTTCGCCATTGATAAGCAAGGGCAATGATAAAAACCTCTAAAATCAATATCCGCCAATTTTGGAATTTATCATAATCGCCAAGTGGCAAAGCGATCACCCAGGGCAAAGACAATATAAAAAGTCGCACCGCAGACACGGGCGGCAATAGCAGCATATAAAGCATTAGGCCGAGCGTACTGTAAAGAGTGGCCGCGCGCGGCAAAAAGCCAAAAGCAGCGAGCAAAACTATGGCCGCCGCCACGGCCACCACCAAATACAAAACTTTATTACTGCGTAGATAATTAATTAAATTCGACAATGCCAAAAATAGCGTTTATTCTGCTGGACTTTTATTTATAGTATCATATAAAGAGCGGCTATGAAAAACCCCATTCTTTATTTTAAAATCTACGGTCTGGCATTTTTTGGCATTGCTTTTCGACGACTTTTTTATTTACTTAAAGACAAAACCCAATTTAGTTTTGCCCTGGCGAAGTTAAGTATGACAACCGTCAGCGCCAGCAGCCGCCGCGCGCCCTCGGTCATGGCCGAAAAGTACACGCTTATTATCGTGCACCATAACCCATTTACGGCCCTAGGCGGCGTGGAGCATGAAACCCGAACTTTAATGAAACGGCTCGGTCACAATCACGGCAACTTGCCTATGCTCGTTTATTATTTTGACACGATCGATAAAAATTTTTTCCTTTCTATAGTTGCCCACGCTAAGGTCAGACAAATAATCAAATTTGAAAATTTAAATGCCGAGGATATTCTGGCATGGCTAATTAAAAATTATCAAATAAAAATAGCGCTGATCGAGCATTTACTCAACCATTCATTTGCCTATATTAAAATCCTGGCGGACCAGGGCATTCCCACATTATTTTTTGTGCACGATTTCTATCCCCTGTTTAAGATACCGCATACCCTCGAAGCCACGGTACCGCCCGACCTGCGCGACTGGTGGCGCGCCCTCCTGGGCCATACAAATGTGAGCATTATCTTCAATTCCGAATTTACCCTAAAAGAGTATCAAAAAAGGTTGAATTTTGAGGCTGATGAAAGGATCTTAATATCTTACCCTTTATGAGAATCGCATTCATTGGAAACTTCTTTCCTAATAAAGGCAGCTTAATTTTTAGCGATATTTTGCGCAGATCAACTACGCACCATTGGTTTATCTTTGGCAAAATTGTCGATAAACCAAACTTTTTAAAAATAAAAAAATACATTGCCTTGGCGCGGCCTTTTGAGGACGGCGAAATCCCGAACTTGCTCTCTAAAAATAAAATCGACCTTGTCTTGCTTTTAAGCACGGTGCCGGAAACTTTTTCGAAAACTTTTTTTGAAATAATAGAGGCCGGAACGCCAACCATATCTTTTGGCCAAGGTTTTCCGGGCTACCAATTTCCTAATTATTCTGGCTTTGTCAGTATGGAAAAAGGAGCGCAAGGTATAATGGAAAAAATTAACCAAGCCGATCTGGACCTACTTAAAAAAGAAATAAAAATAATTAAAGAAGAATTCACGCCTAAGCTTAAAGAATCCAGCCAGCGAAAATTTGAAGCAATTGATAAGATATTAAATTCCCAATGACCAATAAATTATGCAATGACTTAATGGCTAAATGGGATTTTAGGAATTCGGGTTTGATTGGTCATTGGATATTGGGTTTTGGGGTTTATTTTATTATCGCTTCTCCCTTTTCAAATGCAGTTACTTCACTCGGATCCATTACCACCACTTGGGAGAACTTAAATTTGCGCGCGACAAAGGCTTCATAAGTCAGCGGCCTCAATTTTCCATTTTCCACCAAATACACAGTCGGGTTATCCTTAGCGCGAACTAATCGGCCGTCTCTCGGCGCCAAAGGATAAGCGGCCGCAGGCAGCGAATCCATTTCATGTTGTGATAACACCATATGCGGACGGGCGTAAAGTTGATCCAGCATATAAACCCCAAAGGTGACAAACGCTTTACTGCCGTTTTTTACCATAAATATAGCCGGGCTATCGGCCGTTTTTATTAAAGTGTTGTCGAGCGGCGCCACGGGCAGCCCAGCGGGCAGCGCCGCCATTTCATCTGTTGTTAAAGTGGTCACGCTTCTAAAGGAGTAACCGCGCTGAATAAAGACATGGTAGGAAAACACCCGCTTGGTACCATTTTCAACAAAATAAACAGCCATGGAATTTTCACCCTTGATTAAAGTGCCGTCCAGCGGCGGCAATATTGGGCCGGTCGGAATGCCTGCCACTTCCGCCGGCGATAAAACATTCACATTGGCAAAACTGAATTTCCGCTGTTGGAATACGCCAAAACTCACTGGCCGCTTTTGGCCATTAAGCATCACGTAAACGGTTAAATTCCCATCTGCGCGCAACAAGCTCCCCTCCAGCGGCAAGAGCTTGCCGCCGTCGATGTAATTTTGCAGCTCTGTCGGCGATACCACAATCACGCTCTCCGTGCTAATCCCCCGCTGCGCGGCGGCAAAGGGTGCGATAGCAAAGCGCTGCCCGTTTTCTATTACCCAAAGCTGCGTATTATCGTCAACCGATTTAATAACCGTCCCGTTGGGATACTTAAACCAAGTGTTGTAAAAGCGCCAGAAATTATAATTACCGTTAAAAACGTGCGGAGTGTAACGGTAAAGGGCGGTGGTGGCAAAATTTTTCATGGTCACGGTTTGAGGACTACCGACACCGGCAAACCCGCCCAAAGTATTTTCGAAAATGACCGTATCGCCTTTCTTGGACATGCGCACAAAGGGACCGCTGCCAAAAGCGCGGGCTTCGGCGTCCACCAATGGCCCGCGCGCCACGCGCGCGCCATCCATCGTGTAGGTAAAGCTGCGCATGAGCGCCTTGGGCGCGCCTATCCAGCGGCTGCCTTCGGCATCAAAAGTGCCAAAAAGCTGATTATAGAAGCCTAAAAATGAAGCCTGGCAAGGTTGGTTATCGGGGCAACCATAGCCAAGCGCTCTATCTAATCTGGCTTGCAAACTGTCGCCGGAAAAGCTACCGGTAATTAAACTTTGCTCTTTTTGCAGGGTGACTAAAATGACCTGCGGATTGATGCCGGCCGCGGTGGACGCATCATAAATCAACTCCGCCGCCGTGCGCAGGCGGCTTAAAGACGGCCGTGGATCTTCCAAGCGCGTTTTCCAATCGATGTCGGTCGGCTCGCGCAGTTTAATTAAAAAATCCTGGCTAGTGTTAGCCAAGAGCGAACCGCGGCCTTGCAAAAATTGCTGCACGCCCGCCGCCGAACCAAAAGTGGCCGCATCTTCGAACGCCGCGTCTGAAATTAAAAGACCGGGATCGAAATTGGGGTCAACCGCTTCTTGAGCCAAAGAAAAATTCGGCCAAAAACTAAAAGTCAGGAGAAACATTAAAGTCCACCTAAACAATCCGGTCCGCAAACCAGTATTTTTCCTATTGTAAGATGGCTTGACCAACACCATAGGCCTCCTGGTATAACTTAAATTCGTCAGGCGATATCAGGAAAACATTACTAAATTTGTATCCCCTGTTTACAAAAGCGGTGTAGTTGAGGGGCCTAAGCGCGCCCAAAATACCCGGGGCCGTTCGCTCTACCACATACACAGTTAAGGCATTAGACGGACGCAGCAAAGTTCCGTTTTTTGGCAAAAGCAAGCTCGTGGTTTGCAGTTCTGCCAGCTGGTTTTTATCGACAACTATCACATCAGAAAACTGGAAGCCGTAGCTTATAAAACTGGTATAACTGACGGGCTGTTTAACTGGCACGGCCAGTATTTGACCCGAATCACTAAATCCTTCTGCGCGGTAAACGGTCAATTCAGTGGACGCTCTCACCAGACTGCCGCTTTTCGGCGGATAAAGACCGCCGGCCGCCAAACTCGTGACATACGCTTCGTCCAAAACTACAACCCGGCTAAAACTAAAACCGTTACTGACAAAAGCCAAGTAAGTTAAGCCGCGCTTAAGTCCGGCATCCACGGTAAATACAGTCAAACTTTTATCGCCGCGGATCAGGGTGCCGTCAAGCGGCGGCAGAGGTGTGTCGCTCACAACAGCATTAAATTGACTGTTGGTCACTTCTGCAACATTCGCTGTGTTAATACCGCGCTGGCTAGCCACAAACGGTATCAGTAATCTCTTTTTGTTCTGGTTGATAATGTAAAGTTCGCTGCCGCCGGCCAACCTAATAATCTGCCCTTCGCTGAAGACAGGCGTGGGATTTGGCGGCGGCGTCGGTGCGGGCGGCGGCGGAGGCGGCGGCGTCGGTGCGGGCGCGATACCAGAAAGGGCGGCATTAACATTTAAGCGTCCCGCCCCGAGCCTGCTGCCGCACGGCAGCCCGCCACAAGCGCTCGAATTTGCGAAACTGATGTCAGCGGCCATGCTTTTAATACGATTTTTCACGTCAGCCGGAGAGAAATTAGGAAACTGCGACTTAACCAAAGCCGCTGTTGCCGAAACAAGCGGCGCGGCAAAAGACGTACCGGAACGATAGGCATAAATATTTTGTTGGGTTGGCTTGGTGGGATCAAAGTAAGCAGTCAAAATTCTGACGCCCGGCGCGGCAATATCGATACAACTACTGCCATAGTTGGAGAAAACGGCTTTTTGGTCACTCGCATCAGTGGCCGCCACGCCCAAAACATTGTTATTGGGGCCATCGCTGCAAACAGGATTGCTCGGCGACGTATCTAAATCAACACCGCTGCTTTGATCGTTGCCGGCGGCCGCCACCACCATCGCGCCATGCTCTGTGACCGCCAAATTAATGGCTACGTTCAATATCTCTGAATCGCTCAAAGCGGCGCCGCCTAAAGACAAGTTGATAATTTTGGCGCCGCGCTGCGCGGCCCAAACAATGCCTTCGGCCACGTCTGAAGCCGTACCCACGCCATCTTGGTTTAAAACCTTGACCGGCATCAGCTTGACCGACCAAGTCAATCCGGCAATACCCGCAAAATTATTGGTCAGCGCCCCAATGACCGAAGCAACCGAGGTGCCGTGACTGTTGTCATCCGAATTCGTATTGGCCAAAATTTCTCCCCTCGCGCGCGAATTGCAGGTACTGTCGTTAATTGTCTCGCAATACACTTTATAACCAGCCACCACCCTGCCGTCATTCAAATCCTGATGCAGGGCATCAATACCGGTATCGATAATAGCCACCGTTATATCGGGCGAGGTGCGCCTGGTATCCCAGGCTTGAGCGGCCTCGATTTTGGGCAGATACCACTGCAAGTTGGTATTAGCGGCATTGGTCGTATAAAACTCATCATTGGCATCCAAGGCCGTCTCAACCTTGGCATCCACATCAACCCAAACAACCTGCGGCTTACTCTTGAGCCGGCTCGTTAAATCAGCAAGTCCCAAAGATGTCGCCAGCTTAAGACGGTAAAACTTCTTTAATTCCTGGCTTTCCGTCTGGCCGAAAACCGCTTTGGCCTCCACTACATTCAAATCCGCCAAAGCAGACCAATCCGGATCAGCCACGTTAAATTTAACCACCAAATCTTTGGTCTGGTTATAATTAGCCGAAGCAGAAAATGGCACGCTTGCGTGTGCCAATAAAATTATTAAGCTGATTATAAGAAATTTTTTCATCTTTAGAAAATACCTCAAACTTCGACGGTTTCAGCGCCTTCGACCCCGGCTGGCGCGCGATAGCGACCCGAAAGCACTTTTAATTTAATCTTAATGAGATCGCGCAAACTTTGCAGGTAGGCTTTTAAGGGCACATGGCTGCCGCCGAATTCACGCCACAAAACACCCACTTCCTTGATCTTGTAACCGTGTGTGCGCGCCACTGTGAGCACTTCCATATCAAAACCCCAACCGGTGATACTGACATATTTGAATATATTGTCCGCCGATGCCTTGGTAAACGCCTTAAAACCAAGTTGGGTATCATGAATCCCGGGCACCGCCACAGCTTGGATAAGCAGATTAGAAAGACGGGAAAGGACAATCCGATAAAGCGGCTGTTTGCGAGTAACATTAGATTCGTGAACATAACGCGAGCCAATGACCACCTGAAAACCTTGGCGAAAATACGGCCAGAATTTCTCAATTTCCGAAATAGGGGTGGCGTTATCCGCATCCATGAAAATAATATAATCACCTTTCGCGTTTTGCACTCCCGCTCTGACGGCCGCGCCTTTACCCGGGATGGCCTCTTTGATTAAACGCGCTTTTTGCACGGATGTTTCAAAGAGATCGTGCGCCACGCTATCGGTTTTATCCGTGCTGTTATTGTCAACGACGATAATTTCGTATTCGTAGTTCTGCTTCTCCAGATAGGCGTCGGTGGCCATCAGGGTTTCCCCTATTCTTTTTTCTTCGTTGTGGGCCGGAATAATGACTGATAATTTCATCTTCCCGTATCACGTATCACGTATCACGTATCAAACGTGATGCGCAAACGTGTTTTCTTCATCCTTTCTCTTTCATGTTACGTGTTATGTGTTATGTGCTCTATGAACTATGTGGTTTAATGAACGGCGTTGTAAACCTGCCTGACAATACTTCACTTAAGGAAACCGGCTGTCTTATTTCCGGCGCTTCCATAACGCTACCCGCCGGCTCGACGGCAGGCAAACCAAAATCATATTTAGGCAAATGTTCTCTAATGATACTTTCCAGATCACTCAAACGCGCTTGGTAACCAAGATCGCTTAACGAGGGCAGGACTTCGGGCTCCCGTTCATCCCAAAGCGAAGTGGCGGCCGTGCGGGAAGTCGGTATCATTTTCTGGCTAGTGCTTAAAACGGCCTCGACTAAACTGCTGACCGAAGTTTTGATGCCATCCACCTTATAAACCATACTGCCGACGCTATTTTCCAGATGGTGGAGCGCGAAAACAAAGGCGCGGGCGGCGTCGCCCATATCCATAAATTCCACGATCGGCGAATCGTCCGAAGCCTCCATATTTACCCGGGCGATTGGCAAACAGTCAATTTTGCCGGCGGCGGTATCCAAAACCGTCATCAATGGATTTTCAAAAAGGGCCGCTTCGACATCGCCAGGCGACGAACTGGGTAGCGCCAGGCTCGGCAATCTTAGGCTGACAGAGCTTAAGCCAAAGCTTTGATGGTAAAAACTTAAAATTTGCTCAAAAAGGAATTTGGTACGGGCGTAGGGGGAATTGCCTGCCGCGGATGACTTAAATATAAATTTGCGAATATCGTGGGCGGCCAGCAACTTTAAAAAGTTAACGGACTGTTCAACATTGCTTAGAAAGTAGTTTTCGGGCGTATCAAAACTTTCTTTATGGCCAGCCATTTCGTCCAGATGGATAACCGCTTCGAATTTGTTTGCCTGCAAAATTTCGGCGACCTGCGCCGGCTCGCGGTAGTCAGCGTGGTAAATTTCCACGCCGGCCGGCGCTTCAGCCGGTGTATTATCGAGCACGGAAACCTTAAATCCGGAGCGGAGCAGTTCTCTAATGACCAGCTCGGCCAAAGGGGTATGCCCGCCTGTCACTAAAACATGTTGCGGGACCGTATTAACTGGTATGAAATTCGCCGAAGTCAGCCCTGCCTCGGCCCGGGCCACCAATTTCTGGTACGTCGCAAACTCCAAAATGGCCAATTTCGGGCTATCTTTCTCCAAAACAATAAAACTACCGCCGCTGGTACCCACTAATTCTAATATTTCTTTCAAAGCTTGCCGCGATAGCATACATTTTTTTGGTTAATTCACAATTAACCTTAACATTTTTCGAGGCGGTTTGCAAAAAATTAAACCGCCTGTTCGGCGGCTTAATTTAGGCTAATTTTTGTACCATCTTTTTTCTTTGTTCGAAGTTGTAAGCGTAGAGATCTTCTATCTTATCGCTAATATGATCCCAATTAAATTCGCGGCTGACTCTTTCCGAAAGCCTTAAGGCCTCAACTTTATGTCTATCCGGCTGCGAGAGTACCAGGCGGAGTTTAGCCGCTAAATCTATATGGTTCTTATTCCTAAACTTGGGCGCGTCCAAACGAGTAATCAAAGTATGCTCGGGAATATCGGAGACAATTACGGGTACGCCGGCCACCGCCGCTTCTAAAAGGGTGATGGGCATCCCCTCAATTTCCGAGGGCTGCACAAACACCGCGGCTTTTTTATAGATCACGCTCAAGCGCGATGAAGATTGCCAACCCAAGAAATGAATGCGCGGCGAATCGCCGGCGAGCGCCTGCAAACGTTCGAGATCGTTATCATTTTGAGTGCCGGAACCGACAATAACCAGATGGTAATCGGGAAAATCAGATGAAATTAAATGAAAAGAGTTAATCAGGTGATCAAGGCCCTTGGAACGAATCAAGCGCGAAACCGTTAAAATATATTTAGCGGGAAGCTTAAGATCATCACCAGCGGCTAGGGCCGGCAGCTGCGAAACGCCGTTGGGCACCATGGCCACGCGACGGCGGTAAATAGTTTCCAGATCCATGGCGACGGTTGGGCTAATGGCAATAACCTCGTCGGCCAAGGCCATGCCTACCGCTTCCCCGCATTTCATACTCAGCCGCGCGAAGATGCCCCATTGCGGCCGCTGTGTTTCGTAGGTGTGGTGGGTAAAAACCAGCACCGCCGAGGATTTAAAGAGCCACGGCAAAAACATAAAAAAAGCGGGGCCCAAAGAATGGTAATGGATAATATCAACGCGTCGAAACATTACATCAATACTGGCGATCAAGGTCGCGACAATAGTATCCCAAGCCTTAACCGGTATCGACGGATACTCGACAACCTTTACCCCGGCCGGAATAAGACCATCGCCCTTGGCATAGGTTTTGCGGGAATAAACTAAAACCGAATGGCCGCGTGCGACCATCGCCCGCGACAGTTCTTCAACATGTCTTTCCACCCCGCCCTGGCTAACCGGTATTCCTTTTTGACCAATAAATGCTATATGCATCCCGTACAAGATCTCCTTAACGTCAATTAATATGACTAGATAATATATCCTATCCAACCCTTTAAAGTCAAGGGTTATCAAGCCTAGAAAGGTCACTAAATTCCGACAAAATTTCAGACCTTCTTTTAGGTAAAATGCCCAAATAAATTTCATATAAATTTTTATAGTGGCTTTCTGACGACAAATGCAAAGACTTTCGGAAGGCCAATTCACCCATACTGTCAAGCCGGGATCGGTCGGATAAGAGTCCAAGAATAATTTCACGAGCCACACCCGCGGCCTTAACTGCATTGGGATCAAATAACCTTCCCGTTTTGTTATCTTCGATAATCTCCGCGATGGCCCCTAGGTTTGAAGCCACGGCCGGCAGCTTCTGCAAAGCCGCTTCCAAAACAACCAGCCCAAAACTTTCCGGAACAAGGGAAGGCAAATAAAGTAACGCGGCGTTGCGATATAGATCCAGGAGACCATCTCGGCTCTTTGGCCCCACCATCGTCAGATTGGGCAGCACTGGCAGTGGCAACGATCCTTCACCAGCCACGACGAATTTAACTTGAGGTAGAGCCTTGATGGTTTCAATTAAAAGCCCCGTGCCTTTTTCTAAAGACAAAGCGCCGACGTAGAGCACGTAATCCCCGGTTGGTTTTTCAGTTTCAATAGGCGCGATATTGGTAAAATTCGGCAAAATTTTTATCTTATCTTTCGGCCAGCCATGATCAATGAAATTTTTATATACGTAAAGGCTTGGCGCCAGCACCATATCGACCGATCTTTCATAAACCCGCAGGACTTTGTAAAACAGCCACTCGAGCGCCACGCCCAGGCTGCCCAGAACCGAATCTTTGTAGTCTCTTTTCCAAACACACTTAAGCGCGTGCCAAAAAATATTTTTGGGGCATTTTGTGCCGCGCGGATTAAGATGGTAGCTTGGACAGACCAATTTGTAATCGTGGGCCGTAAGGATAATGGGTATCTGATATTTCTTTAGCACTGACAAAATCGAGGGCGATATCTGGTGATAAATGTTATGCAGATGCGCTACGTCCGGCTTGGTGTCTCTAATTAATTTCTCCAAATTCCGCTTTGCCTCAAAAGAATAAAACGAACGAAAAAGTTTTAATATCGATTTTAAACCAAGGTCTTGGGTTTGCACATGAGAGATGAAATATTTTTCATATTGGGAAGGCAGATTTTTAGGGTGCTGCATGGAAAACACGATCGCTTCATGGCCGTGCTTCTCCAACAGCTCAATCGTGTCAAACAAAATGCTTTCCGCGCCCCGCCGGCGATAGAAAAATTTATGTATTAATAAAATTTTCACAGTCCCCTTAACCCCCTTTCTCCCTTTAATTCCATTTGGCTTTGCGCGGCTACTACTGTCAAACCTGCCAGCAGCCAGTAATATGTAGCTAGCGTGCGCATTTCGAAATAGGTCCCCAAAAAACCTTGGGCGGCAAAGCTAACTGTGGCTGCAATCAGACCTAAAGCCAGGGATTTTCCCAACCAGGTACTCCTTGGGTCTTTCAGAACTTTCCGGCTAAAGAGGATAAGCGAGATAAAAATTGATAAATAAACCAGTACGCCCAAAAGGCCCAGTTCGCCCAAAAGCGACATCCAGTTGTTGTCAACTTGCCCCTCGGTACCATAAACGCCGAACGGCAAATTCAATTCGTCATACCCGGCCGTGTTATGCAAAAGCGCGGCCGCGCCGCCGCCATATTGTCCCGGCCCCATGCCTACCAATGGGCTTGTCTTAAGCACCGCCGGCGGCGTTTCGATTATAAAATACACGCGTCCTTTGCCGGTATACTCGCTGCGCAACCGCCTTTCCGAAAAGGCCTCAAGCAGGCGGTGCATTGGCGAAACGCTTGGCTCGTCAATTAAGCGCCGCACCTCGATTTCGCGAAAGGCCACAAAACCCACCAAACTCACTATTAAAACCAGCAAGGCGGCCAGGACTTTTTTGTCTTTTTGAATAAAAATCGCGACCACAACCAGGCCGAGCAAAAAGCCAAACCAAGAAGCGCGCGAATAAGTTAAAAACAGGGCCGGCAAAACAATGAGCAGCAAAAGCAAGGCGTATTTTTTATATTTCTCGGCGGCGCGATAGGCAAAACCTAAAGCCGCGGCGCCGACTAAACTCAAAAATGTGCCAAGCTGGTCATAACGGCCCATAGTCGCAAAAACGCGGCTGCCTTCAGCGCGCACCTGAAAAATTTCTTGGGCCACGCGGAAGCGGCCCACAAAAAATTCTCGGCCGGTATAAAACCAAGCGTCGAGCTTGCTGCCCGCGCCCGCTTGCAGCAACCCCAACAGCGATTCAAACACTGCCAAACCGGCCAAGAGACCGGCCATAAGTATAATCTGCTTATTGGTCAGCCCATACCAAACCACCGCCACGTAAAGCAATAAGAAGCGAAAAATTTGGCGCAGACCGACGGCGGCGACAATCGGATCAACGCGATTAACAAGAATTGAAATCAAACTTAAGGCCGCGAGTAAAAACAAAACAAAGGCAATTGGGTTGCGTTTTACAGAAATCGGACCGGTGGCGGCAATCGAGGTCTGGCCCCTTTTAGCTGCTTTAATTAAACCGCAAACCAAAAGCGTGTAAATAATAGTTTCCGGAATCAAGCGGAAAAACAAAGCAACGTCTGAAGGGATAAACTTTAACATGAGCGGCTCAAACGGCAAAAAGATGACAAGCAAAACCAACCCGGCCTCAAATGAAAGCAGGGCCGTGGCGGCGGCCGCCAAAAGCATGAGGCAGCCAAATATTTCAGGCCAAGTTAAAAACTGCAATCCCACATACAAAAGCACGGGCAGCACAACCAGAATACCCAGGATCAAATACCGAAAACTGCGCGGTATTGGCGAAACTAAATTTCCGTTTTGAAAGCTAAAAGTTAGCATGCGAAATAAATGTTTAGTTAACGTGTGATTGTATAAGAAAAACCTATTATTGTCAATTAAATCCGGAGTTATGTACCGACGTCCGACGTCGGTACATAACGTATGAATAACTATGAGCAAACTCCAAAAACATCTATAAAAAATGCAGAGCGGCCGCCGGTGTGTCACCGGCGGCCGCTTGCCCGACCCTCCATCGGGTCACTTGCGCGCCCTAGGGCGCGCGTCCTCCGTTTGTTCTCCTTTCCGATACTGCCGCCGGAATTAGCGGCAGGTGAACTCCTCGCCCTTGGCCACGCCGCCGGAGTTGTTCCAGCGGGCGCCGAGAACCCACGTCCACCCCGAGACGTTGGCGCAAATCCCCGGCTCGTTCCTGTTCGGGAAGAAGAGCCAGCGGTCGCCGCCGTCCGTAAAGTGGTAGTAGATCTGGCCCTCCGGGAGCTTCCCAACGAGCCGGCTCATCGGAAGGTTGTACACCCCGTTCGCCGCCTTGTCGGCCACGATGGCGCAGCCGCCCAGGCTCGGACCGGTCATGCACAGGGTCGCAGGCAGGTCGCTTTCGCGCGTCGGGAAGATCCCCGAGCGCTGGAGTCTCCAGCCGTTGACCTGCATGACGGTCTTGTTCGCGTCGGACCACCTCTGAACCCAACTCGTGTCCGGGGTGGCACCACCGCCGCTCGTCTGGCACGTCAGCTGCGACGTACCGGACTTGCCTTCGCTGGCGGAGGTGATCGTAGCCGTACCGGCTGCCGCGCAGGTGGCGAGGCCGGAGGCGTTGACCGTGGCCACGGCGGTGTTGGAGCTGCTCCAGCTCACCGAGCGACCGGTGAGCGTGTTGCCGCTTCCATCCTTGAGCGTGGCCGTGAACTGTTGTGTGCCGCCGACGTTCGCGGTGGCCGTGCTCGGCGAGACCGTGACCGTGGCCACGGCTGCGGCGCTATTCGGACGGAAGATCACCTCGACCCGGCGCGTTTCGCCCGGCTTGAGCATGACCGTGTCGGCCGAAATGCTGCGCCCGCCAACCGTGCTCGTGTGATGCCCCGAGGGCGGGGTGACCACCGAAGTGATCACGCGCGAACCGGCGGAAGCCACCGTCACCTGCACCGACCGGTCCGTGCCCGTGGTGATGCTCGGGCACGTGACGGACACGCCGTCCACCGTCATCGCGCAGGCCCAGGGGAGCGCCTGCGCCGGATTCGTGGCGGAACTGACGACCGCGGTCGCCGAACCCGACGACGAGGTGGTGCCGCCCACCTGCCACTGGTTAGCGGCGGTGTGGCGGATTCGCAGCGAGTAGCCGGCTGGGGCCGAACCGCAGCGATCGGACTCTGGCGCGCTTGCCAGCCGGTTGCTGGTTTCCGTGACCGGCTGCCCGTTGGGCTTGCGCCAGAAGATGCAGGCATCCGACCCTACGACCGCGAACGTCTCCGGAACCGTGCCGATGAACCCGCCCGAAGCGACCTCGAAGTTCATGACGAACCTCTTGGTCGTGTCACTCGCCTCGATCGCGGTGATCGAACTCGTGACATCCGGAACGAGGCTCGAAGGTACGAACATCCGGTTGCCCGCCGAGAAGCACGCCACATTGTAAGCCGGCGTGCAGGGAGGCGTGGGAGCCGGGCCACTCGGCCGGAACACCACCTCGAACCTGTGGTTCTCCCCCGGCTTGACGCCGCGGTAGGTCCACTCCGACACGCTCTGGCCATTGACCAGGGACGTGTGATGCCCGCTCGGCGCTGCAGCCACGTGGATGCGTACGTCCGTACCGGTCGGGCTCACCGCGATATCCGCGATGAAGTCGGTGCCCGTGGTGATTCCGATACGCCGCGTCGCCGCGCCGTTCTCGATGACCACCTCGGCGGAGGCCTGGATGAGCGGCTCCGTCCGGGTCGAGATGGTGAACCGCGCCGTCGGCGGGGTGCAAACCGTGGTCGGCGTGACCACAGCCACCTCGCTTGTGCCGCTCATACCGCCGCTCGTAGCCGTGACCGTAGTCGTACCGTTGCAAACCGCGGTCACGCGGCCGCTCTGGTCCACGGTGGCCACCTGCGAGTTCGAAGAACTCCATGTGACCGGCGCGCCAACGATGGCGTTGCCGTTCGCGTCCTTGACCGTGGTCGAGAGCTGCTGCGTCTGGCCGATCGCCCCGAGCGTAAGCGACTTCGGATCGATGACCACCGTGCGCGAGACCTGCGTCACGCTCACGGTGGCCTGGCCCTCGGCGTCGCCGGCGAAGGCCTTGATGTTGGCGCTGCCGGCGCCGACCGCGGTCACGAGACCCGTGGCCGAATCCACGCTCGCCACGTTCGGGTTGGTGCTGCGCCACTTGAAGGTGGCCGGCACCGTATCCCCGCGCGCGTTGACCGCGGTGGCCTTGAGCTGCGCGGTGTGGCCGAGGGCCACGAACGGCACGCTGGCCGGCGACACGTACACAGCCTTCACGTCGGTACTGCCGCCCAGCCCCATCGGGCCGTCGTCGTCATCCCCGTCGCGATCGCAACCGGCCGCGAAGGCCAGCAGCGCCAGCAACAGGATCCCCGCCCGACGCAGCGGGGCCGCGTACTGCATCAAGTACGTCATGGTAGATCTCCCCTCGCGAGGAAGTTTGCGTGCCCCGCTGCGTGGGCGGTAGACACGCTAATGCCGACGGAACCCCTCCGCCAGCACACCGAACCGGGTTTTACCCGAAAACACGTCTATCCATTATACGCTGACATAACTAGGAAAGAACCATTGGTATTTGTCAAGCTAGCTTAAACAAATAGCCGGTCGCCAAAGCGACACTTAATCATACATAAAAACAAAAATTCGTCAATAGCGCCCGAGTGCTAAAAATTTGAATAAAAAAACTATAAACGTTCGAAAAAACAACTTACATGAAACGCTTTCTTTAAAATAAGATTTTGTAAATTTATTAAAACAAATGCGAAAGGCCCGTCCCGACAGATGTCGTGAACGGGCCTTCTCGCCCGAAAATGCGCGCTCCTCCCAGCGCGCGCTTGGGTTTCAGCTGACCTTTACAGGTCTTCCTCCGTACTGCTTGTCGATCAGCACCGGCGCTTGGGCTTGCCGTCGCGGTCCTTCTTCAGGAACTGGTTCGTGACGTACCCTCGGTGGGTGCGCTTATCCACGTAGAGCGCGGCGTTGCGCTCGCCGTGGGTGCCGTAGTACACCTGCGCGTCGTTGATGTCGCTGTTGACGCGCCAGTTGCCCCTCTTGTCCGGCCCAACGCGCTCGGGCCCGGCCTTGGTGGTCTGGCAGGTGGTCGTACCGGGCACGAGGTAACCGTCATCCACCGCGCACTCGATATCAAGCTCATCGCGATCGAGCGCGGCGTTGTGCCAGGAACATCCTGGGAACTCGTCGACCCAGCTCTCCCCCGCGTCACCGCCGTTTCCGGCGAAGCGGTGGTCCGGCATGTCGCCCAGCTTGAAGCGGTGCGACATGTAGAAGACGTTGCGTTCGATGTCGACCCCCACAGTCGCCGTGTTATTCGTGACTGCCAGGCGGTTGCCCGGGGCCGCGATCCGCGCCTCACCGTTCTGCGCGAAGCTCCGGCCGCGCACGGTATCGACGCAGGTCGTGTACTGCTCTTCGTGAAGCGCCCCGCTGTCCACCAGGGTCTGACAGGTTTCCTCCGCGGTCGGCCCGCTCGCCGGCGTCGGATAGGATTCATCCTCTCCGCGCCCGAACAGGCCGCACGAACCGCTCGCCAGTACGAGCCCCACCGCGAGCAGCAGGGCCGTCATCCTCGTTCTCATCGCGCCTCCGTTATCTCCAAGGGTTTGATAGGGACGATGTAGAGACCGTCCCCGCCGAAGTACATCAGTCTCGCGCCATACCTGCCGGAGAAATCGAGCTGGGTTGCCCCATAGTCCCATGGGCAGATCCCTCGCGCGATCATGTCGTCGGCCAGATACGGCCAGACGGCCCGCAGCTCTTCCTTACCGCCCGGCTCGGTCCAGTCGATGTAGGTCCGGCGGTTCGGCACGATCACGAGGAACTTCAGGATCTCCTCGGGCAGATCGAGCAGCTTGTTGCCGCTCGATCCGAACGTGCTGTACAACCGGGTCGACTCTTCGAGCCAGACCAGGTTGCCCAAACCCGCCGTTTCCACATCGCTCAAGCGAACGCGAAAGGTGTCGCCCGCCACCAGCTCGAAACGCACATCGCGTTCCTGCTTGGTCTCGAAGACCGCACCGGTGGGCACGACATCGCCGTCCTCGTTGCGCGGCGCGGCGTACAGCCATTCCCCCTGCCGCCAGAAGGTGGCGAGAGTAGGGTCGACCGCGAACGGACCGCCCTGCGTGGCGCCGGCCTGGGTCGGGCAGACCGAAGGCGTAGCCGGCGCAGCGGGCTGCGCAGGCGCAGCCGGCGGGTAGCGAATCTCCTCCGCATCGTTACCGCAGTCCTTCCGCCGAATCGGCTTACCCTCGTTGTCGAAATCGTAGATGGTCCCCGCCTTCTGCGGGACCCACCGCATCGCCCCACCCCCAGCGACCTTGAGGTGGACACATGCGTCAGCCTCAAGTCCACGTGTCACGGCCACAGGCCGCGACGGAGCCTTGTTACGGTCGCCGAAGAAGCTGGGCTCGTAATAGCCACGCCCAGCCTTGAGCGCGGCCTCGCAGGCCTCGTACGTCGTGTAGATATGCGGCGGGTCCTGCGAGAACGCCACCACAGACAAGCTTGCGGCCAGTAGCACCGCGAGCCGGAACAGCTGCTGCTGCCACTTCATCTTCATCTCTCCTTCTCCCGTTAGCGGCGGGTTCTGCGGCCCGGGCCCACCTTGGCGGCCACCCAGAACGCGACCTTGTAAGATGTGCCCGACAGAAGTTCGTCTGGGCGGCTGGAGCACTCATCGATCGGCTTGGTCATATTGGCCTCCAGCGTACTGCTGAAGTGCCGGTTCGGGGTCCAGGTCGTGTAAAGAGGAACCACCAGCCGGCAGACGCCGCGGTCGGGCTCGCCCTCTTCATGTTGCTGGTCGTAGTAGCTTCCCCCGATGCCGGGCTTGACCGACCAGTGGTCGCCGAGCGGGAGGTTGATCAGGAAGCGCCCGAAGGCGCTCAAGACATCCTGTCCCCGCCAGTTGTAGAGCAGGGTGCTATCGCCCTTCTCCGGCCCCGGCATCCAGACCATCTGCCCTGGCCGCGAACTCTCCGGGAACGCCGGTGTCGGCCAGGCGTAGCGGAAGCCGCTCTGCCAGTACGCGATGTCCTGCGGCCATTCGCCCCACCACCGCTTGATGTTGAAGGACTGCCCGCTCTCCACGGAGAACTCCGAAAAATGGGTGTCCTGGTCGCGGTTGTAGTCCGCCGAACGCAGCATGTAGGTGGCACAGGGCCGAACGAACACGCGGTTGCCGAAGGTCCGCCACCCGCTCGCCGAGGTGATCCCGCCCCACTCGATTGAGGGGAAGCACCCCGTAAGCGCGGCTTGAGTGCGCCCGAAGTCGACGCCGCCGTCGCTTCGGCCGAACGTCATGAAGTCGCCCGGGTAATCGACGGTACCGCGCAGGTGCGCGGCGATCGACGGCGCGAACTTCGAGTACGACCTGAACAGCTTGCGGCCGGAGATGAGCACCAGATCGGCGCCGCCCTCGCCCTTGCCGCCCCACGTACTCCAGGTACCGCCCAAGAACCAGGCCAGGCGCCTGTGCGTGACCCGGAGCTGGGCCTCGCCGCCGTCATCAAACTCGGGCTCGTCGTAACGGATTACCCGACGGATGCCCTGCGCCTCCGCGCTGGCGGCAAAGCCGCCCAGGAGCGCCGCGACGAGCAGCGCCGCGAGGTACGTCTTTCGAACGATCATGTTTCCCCCTACCGCGTGGAAATGTGCACGGAATGCGGACTCGCATAGGCGCGCGTCCGGCCCTGCTTACAGTTTGTATGAGGCTGTAGCACGACATTATAAAATACAAAAAACCCTCAACAAAGTCAACCGTGCAAAGGGTTCAATGCCTAAAATTTATTTCTTTAAATAGGCGGTTGCTCGGGCTACTAGATCCGTGTCTGGGTTTGAAATAACCTCACTTTGGCTATATCCAATCTCGTTTTGATCAGAAACAACCGGTACCGGCGTCGGCTGTTCGGGCTCATAGGCATCTATCATTCCCAAAAGCTTTGGGGAAAATATCATGCCGCCAGCCTCGCCTGTATTCGCACTGCTTACCACAGCCGGCATCGGACTAGCAGCGCCTTCGGGCGTATTCTTAAAAATTCGCCTTGGGCCGCGGCCGCTGGCAAACCAACCCATGTTCGGGAACAAAAGTAAATGACTCAAGGCTAAAATTAAACCGAAAATAAAACCAATGGCCGCGTTAAGCAGTAAATTGGGTGTAGCCGGTTTATCGCTCGTCGGCGCCGGCGGATTTAGCTGCCTGATAAAAACATCTTCAGCGCGCGTACCCAAAAAGCCATAACTTTTATCAATTAAGGTTTTTTCGATGAGAGAAGCAAGCTTGGTGGCCTGGCCGCTCGTCGGCTGATAAACATCAATAACTAAAATACCGGTATCGGTAATGTTTTTAGTTTTTACATAATCTCGCCAGACTTCGGCCTGCTTCCAGGGCTGCTGCGGCAGATCCACGCTAATTTCCCCGGAGTTAAGGATGGCCGTGCGAAAAGCGGCGCTGTCCACAACCCGGGACAAAATATCCGCCATTTGCTCGGCCGATTTTACACTGGTCTGGGCGTTAATTTCTTCGGTTTGCTTCTGCACCACCATCAAAGAAAGCGAAGACTTATACAGCGGCTCTTTAAATAAACTGGCAGCAAAAACAAGCCCGGCCGCCACCAATGGCAGCAGAATAACGAATCGAATATTCTTTCTGATCAATTCCGTAAATGTCATCTCCAATAAAAAAACTATACTTAATGCATAGCCGACGTACTATCATACAAAACAAACAAAAAAATGGCAAGTCTAGCTTTGGTCAGGATGCACAATACTCTGATTGGTATCCAGCTCTAAAGTTTCTCGTTCTTCCGCGCCTAAAAGCCTGTCGGCGGCGGCCATGTTTGCCCGCAAAAGCTCAATATGCGAAGTACCGGCATCCACCCACCAGTCATGAGGGCCCAAAACTTCACAGTAAAGATCGCCTCGCTCACGGTAACAATCAATCAGGGAAGTTATCTCCAGTTCGCCGCGCTCGGAACGCTTGAGACTCTTGATATAATCAAAAGCGTCCGGATAAAACATATAAATACCGATGGCGATATAATTGCTTTTTGGATTTTTCGGCTTCTCTTCGATTGATAAAACTTTGCCGTTCTCGCCAATTTCAATAACACCATAATGCCATGGCTGCGGATGACTCATGGCAAAGATACGCGCACCGGAACCCTGCTCGATGAATCTTTCGATGGCTGGCTTTAAATCAAAATCAAATAAATTATCACCCAAGATAACAACCACCGGGCTGCCTTCGGCAAAAGCCTCGGACAAGCCCACCGCCTCGGACAAGCCGCCCGCCTGTTTTTGAATGGTGAATTGTAAATGGAGATCAAATTCCTCGCCATTGCCTAAAAGATTAATAAAATCTCCGGCATGGTGCGGGTTGGTAGTAATTAAAACATCCTTAACGCCCGCCTTTTGCATTGCCTGTAATGGATAGTAGATCATCGGCCGGTCATAAATTGGCAGTAAGTGCTTATTGGTTACAGAAGTCAATGGGCGCAGCCTCGTGGCATTGCCGCCGGCCAGAATAACGCCTTTAACTTTGTTGGCTTTTTTCACCCCTCTTTTTAAATTCTTATACTCGGCATACGAAACCACGACGCTTTGCGGAGAGCCGTTTTCAACAACAATAATAGTATCCTCTGTTTGTGAGGATATTTTAGACAGATCCTTGTATAGGTCCTGTTTCTGCTCGGAAATTTTGCCGTTCTGCATAGCCTGCTTTACTCGAGATTTAATTTGACGCGAGTCTCGGCCTCCGTTTTTGCCAAAACTTCGGCCGCGTCTTGACGCTCTAAATTATGCTTCAAATGTTTAATAATGTCAACTAAACGATCCTCAATCGGCGCCGGCTCAATTCCCTCGGCCTGAAGTTTGCGAGTATCGAGCACGGTATCGATGCGAATAGCCAGGGTCATTTTGTTTAACTCTTCCTTGCTGATTTTTTCTACAGCCATCCCTGGTTTAATAAGCTCTTTCAATTTGAGAGCGATTCTGTAGGGGCTCGTGACGCCGGGATTAGCCACATTGTAAACACCGGTACGGCCTTTTTTAACCAACTCCTCGGTCACATACATTAGATCTTCAACTACGGTGCAGGAATTGGCGGTATCTATAAATTTGGAATAAGTAAGCATTTTGGTTAAAGCATTGCGCGGGGAAACCATGGCCGAAACAAGCTGGCGCGGGCGCAAAACTAAAACTTTTAAGCCTTGCCGATTGGCGCGGTCCATGATCAAATTCTCGGCCCAGACTTTAGTCCAGCCGTAATAGCCCGTCGGATTGGGCAAATCTTCTTCTTGGTGCACTTCGTCAGCGGTTTTGCTTTCCTGAATGCAGCCGCTAGAGATATGCACCAAATAAACATTTTGTTCCTGACAAACACGGGCAATGTTGTCGGCGCCTAAAACATTTACGTCAAAAGCTTCTAATTTATTTTGCTCGCACCAATCAATGTTAGTTTTGCCAGCCGTACTGATCACAAATTCAGGGCCGGCTTCCGCCACGGCTTTTTTAACGCCTTCGTAATCTCTAATATCGACCGTAGGCTGGACAATGTTAAAGCCGCGGCTGCCAAAATAGTCTTTATAAAAAGTGCCCACCTGCCCCCGGCCAAATATAACTATAGTTTTCATAAATTATTTTATAGCGATATTCCCTTTTTCAATCTCGGCTTTTTCTAAAAGCGGACGCCACCACCACTCATTGTTTTGATACCACGCGATCAGCTCTTTCAGCCAATAATCAAAATCGTGTAACGGCTGCCAGCCCAATTCTGTTCTTATTTTGCCGCTGTCCACCGCGTAACGCAAGTCATGGCCCGGGCGGTCAGTAACAAACTCTATGCGATCCCGACCAATGCCCAATAAATCGCAAATTTTGTAGGCAACATCAATATTTTGCAATTCGGCGTTTGAGCTCACTAAATAAGTTTCGCCTACCCGGCCTTTTTGCAAAACAAGATCTATGGCCCGGGCATGGTCTTCGGTATAAATCCATTCGCGCACATTTTTGCCCTGCCCGTAAACCGGCAAGGTTAAACCGAGTATCCCTCTAATAATCAAACGCGGAATAAATTTTTCTGGAAACTGATGGGGCCCGTAATAGTTCGCCGAATTGGTAATGGTCATCGGCAACCCGTAAGTTTCGTGATAAGCGCGCACGAGGTGATCCGAACCGGCCTTGCTGGCCGAATACGGACTGTTCGGTTTATAGGGCGTGCTCTCGGTAAATTTTTGGCCATCGAAACCGAGCGTGCCAAAAACTTCGTCAGTAGATATATGATGAAACCTTTTGACCTTAGCCGCGCGCGCGGCGTCCAGCAAAACCTGCGTGCCCACGACATTGGTGGTCACAAACTCGGCCGGACCCAGTATGCTTCTATCCACATGCGTCTCTGCGGCAAAATGCACCACCACATCTACGCCGGCCATGGCCTTGCCAACATCATCAATATTGCGGATGTCGCCCTTAACGAACTGGTAACGGGAATTATCGGCGACATCTTTTAAATTATCAAGGTTGGCCGCATAGGTTAACGCATCTAAATTCACAATTTCGTCGTCCGGATATTTAGCCAGCCAGTAACGAATAAAATTGCTGCCCATAAATCCCGCGCCGCCGGTCACCAAAAGTTTCATTAGATTAGTTCCTTTCTAATTTTGTCAGCGATTTCGGCCATCTCCCCCTGGCCATACTCCTGATGCGGCCACGGATGCAAACCGTCATCGTAATAGCGGGGAATAATATGGAAATGCAAATGATCGACAGATTGATGCGCGGCCCGGCCATTATTGGTACTAAAATTAAAACCGTCAGCGGATACGGCTCTAACCACCGCCTTGGCCACTTTTTGGGCTACGTGCAAAAGTCTATCTAAAACTTCCTCGGGCGCTTCGGCAAAATCAGGGGTATGCTTTTTAGGCATAACCAAAACATGGCCCTTGTTTACCGGTTGAATATCGACAATGGATAAAAATTCACTGTCTTCATAAACTTTTTCACTCGACAACTCCCCGCTGACTATTTTGCAAAAAACACAATCCATCCCGTACAATTTCCTCGATAATCTTAGTGTCCGTTCGACCTGAGATTATCTACTGGATTAAATGATTATTTCCTATGGCCCACATACCTACTTTTACCTAAGATTGATTGGAGAACAATCGAGGAAGCTGTACGGGACCATGTTCATTCGCAGCCATTCGCGAATTCGCCCTAATTCGCGAATTCGAAGATGGCTTTTATTTCATCTCCCCCAATTTAACACTAAACCCTTTTTCTTGACCTTTGCGGAAAACCGTTACCTGCCAAACATCCCCCGGTCTTGATCGCGCTAAAAAGATATCCAGTCCCTGGCGGGCATTAACCGTCTCATTATTTATTTTAAAAATCAGATCGCCCTCCTGCAAGGAAGCAATGGCCGCGGGGCTGCCCGGCAAAACCGCGGGCGTCCTGCCCGTACCGCGCACCATAAGACCTTCGCTGGCCGGCAAACCCAAAATTTGGCTGCCCACTGACGTAACGATGGCGTAATTGAGCCCCAAAAACGGACGCACTATTTTTTTATTGGCAAAATAACTCTCTTGGGCTGACTTAATTATTTCCACGGGTATAATTTCGCCCCGACTGGTGCCAATACCTATGAGCTGCCCCTTTACATTAAAGATGCCTTCGCCGGCTTTTGGTGAAACGCCGAGACCGAAGCTCGCGTGGTAGCTCTCGGAGGAAAAAATATTATGCAAGGTCTCATCCCCCGGCGCTCTTGAAATATAGGTGCTTTGCAGGGCCGGCAGGCTGGTTTCCGTACCGGATAGCAGAACAATTTGTTGGCCGGTTTCCAGCTCCGCCGAGATTCCAAAACCGGCCGCCGCCAAAGTACCGTCTTCAATTTTAACCAAAACTAAATTACTCTTGGGATCTTTAGCTAAAAATGTCACGGGATAGATGCGTCCTTCCGAAGTAACCGCAAAAAATTTATTTCTGCGATCTATAAAAATGCTGGCGTCTGTGACGACCATGCCGTCGGAAGATATGATAACGCCACTCCCGCGCGCCTCTTCTTCAAAATTTCGGCCAGGCTCACCGCGGCCGGCCATAATCATTACCGTATTGGGCGTAAGCTGCTTTATTAAATCGACAAACCTGACTCCCTCATTCACGCGCACTTGCTCGGTCCGGGTGATAACAATGGGGGCGTTCGTATGCAGAAAACCGATGTTGCGAAAAACCGGTTTTGCCGCCAAGTAGGGTGCCACGTATTTCTGCACAACCAATGAGCCAAAACCGCCAATTAAAAAAATGAACACGCCCCAGATAAAAGGTCTTCTAAATTTGCTAACGATAGTCTTGAAGGAATCCATAATTATTAATTTCCAAACCCCAATGTCCAATGACCAATCAAATCCCAATTCTTAAAATCCAAATTGGTCATTAGAGAATTCATACATTGATTGGGTATTGGGATTTGGTCATTGGGTATTATCCTCATATTGTCCATTGCGCGGCCCATAATTCAACTATTAACAATAAACAGACAAAGCCGCCATGAATGATAATGCGGTGCCTATTTAGAATACCAGCCATATAAAAATTTGACATCATCCAGGCAAAATAAAAAATAGCGAAAAAGGTGGTGGCACTGACCAAAAAATGCGTTGGCCAAAATACCAGCGCCAGAGCAATTTGAGCGCCTACCAGACCAACCACTAAACTCAAAAGCTTAGCGGATGTCGTGATGCTGCCTATCTTTAACCTAAAGCCAATCCAAAAAAGGACCGTGACCCAGATGAAGGTCGTAAGGGCTATCAACCAAGCGGGTAAATGAAAAAGAAACTGGCTGCCAAATTGAAACACGGACAAGGCATAAGCGGCGACCAGAGCAATGGCGCTTACTTCCAAGTGACGGCCCGAACGCAGCGTCCAAATTAATACGAACCCAAAAAGCAAGCCAAACATTAATCTCAACCAAAAAGTGGGCAAGATAAATAAAACGCCTGCCGCGCCTACAATAAAAAGCAGAATTAGCCAAAAAATTTTATTGAGCTTGTTGTCTTCGGACATATTTATTGACCAGTAAAACAATGCCTACCAGCATTAAAACAATAGCAGCAAGTTGGCTTATCTTCAAACCCTGGACTACCAGGGCATCCAGCCTGATAAATTCAACTAAAAAACGCAAGCCGCCGGATAAAAACGCGTATGTGGCAAAAATCAATCCGGGCGCCAGATGAGATTTATTTGCCAACCTGCACAAAAACAAAAAGATCAGCAACAGGCCAAGGGATTCATAAAGAAAAGTCGGGTGGTAAAAACTAAAATCTTCAAAACCAACCAAACGATGAGCGGGGTCAATATAAATCCGCCAGGGCAACCGGGTCGGCGCGCCATAGGCTTCTTGATTAAAAAAGTTGCCAAAACGGCCGATGGCCTGGGCCAAGGGCAGGCCTAAGGCCAAAGCGTCCAGCGTTTTCCAGACCGGAAACTTATGCCAGTAATAAAAAATCAATAAACCGAGGCCGCCGCCCAAGAGAGCGCCATAAAAAGCAAGGCCGCCTTGCCAAATTTTTAAAACATCAGAAAAATTCTGACTAAACGCTGGCCAATGACCGATTACAAAAAATAAACGCGCACCCAAAAAACCTAAAATCAAAGAAAGCAAAATCGTCGCGTCAAAGTTTTCTTTAGACTGGCCTTGCTGAATGATTCTCTGCCGGGCCACCAGATAACCAGCCAAAATGCCTAAAGCCAGGGTTAAACTATAAAAGCGTATGGGCAAGCCCAAAAAATAAATAAAAGCGGGTACCATGGCCTTAATCTCCTATCACTTTAGCAAAGGCATCGGCCGTTTCGAGAGCGCGGTCACCGTACCAACCAATATTTTGGGCCACGCCCGGTTTACGCCAATTAGAACCAGCGAAATAAGTCATGGCCGCTTCCCATTGCGCGCGGCGTTTTTGGGCAGGCGTATCGCCCCGGGTAGCGCCGTTAGCCGCCAGTTTAAGGGCTACGGCCATAAAAGCATCCTCGGCTTGCCACGGCGAAGGCGGATTATGGCCGGTCACGGCCGCCACTTTATCGGCATAGGCCAGCCAAGTGCGCGGCAAAAATTGGGCGTAACCCATCGCCCCGCCGCAATTTTGATACTGGGCCGGTTTAGATACCGGCGTTGTTTCCGGATCGAGCCCCAAACTCGTGGTAATAAAAATAAAAGCCTCGACCTGGGACTGACTGCACATGGCGCTGCGGTAATGCCCTTTGCCAACATAGCTCCCAAAATTAGATTCGTGTTTAACAATAGCCAGTAAAAGCGGAACGCTTATTTCCTGACCGGTTGTTTGTTTCAAGCGATCGGCCGCCAAAGTAGCGTAATGCACCGCCTCCGCCAAATTGATGGTTTTGCCGGTAGCGTCAAAGGCGGCCGCGAAAATTTGATTTTTAATGTCCGCTCTTTCTTGTTCCGCCGCGCGCAACAGTGACTGCGAAGAATTTATGGTCGTTCTTTGCTGTTTTTCATCGATCTGCAAAGCCTGGTGCTGTATTTCCAGACTGACACGGCTGCTGGCTAAAGCCAGCTTAGTTATTTCAAGCTGATCACGAGCGGCCGCGAGACTCTGCGTGTTTTCTATAACGGCTCGGTGGCGCTCGCCGATCTGGCTAAGTAAAATCTGTTTTTGATCTACTTCGGAGAGAGCCTCCGATAAGCTGTTATGGTTTAAAATTTTAGCCAAAAAACTGCTGCGCTCAACAACCTCCAAATCTCTGACCAGTACCGCCACACTCTCTTTCATGGCCCCCAAGACAATTTCCTTTTCCGCTATCGCTTTTTGCAGCTCCACGATTCTTTGTTCATTAGCGTTAAGTTCTTGGGTAACTTTTAAAATACTGTCGTTAAGGCTAAGCCTCTCCGTTAAAATCTGACCCAATTCTTGCTCTTGTTCTTGAATGTCTTTTTGCAGGTATTCAATGCGCCAAGTGTTTTGTTTTTCTTTGGCTTTTAACTCCGATAAATGCGAATTAGCCTGCGTATAAACAGGCGCGAATATCGATAAGGCGAGTGTCAATATCAATGTTTGTATGAGTGTCTTTTTATGTCCCATTTCTTCAAATTATTATAGCACAAATGCACTCACGCTTAAATTTTTAATTTCCCTGCCCGACGGCAGGCAGGCAATCAAATCCTAAAGTTCCAAGTCCAAAATTTTGGAAATTAAGACATTGGAAAACTTATTGGTCATGGGTATTGGTCATTGGGTATTTTTGTAGTAGAATTAATTCATATGGTCAATCGAACTCTCGCCAAAGACACTCCTCTGAAAATTGGCGAAATTGTCACCCTCGCTGGCTGGGTCCACAACCGCAGGGATCACGGCAAACTTATTTTTTTAGACCTGCGGGACCACACCGGCCTGGTCCAGGCCGTTGTTAACCCAGCCGTTTCCGAAGAGGCCCACCAAATCGCGAATCAACTGCGCAGCGAATTTGTGGTGACTATGGTGGGTAAGGTAAACCAGCGCCCGGACAAACTGGTTAATCCAAACCTTATCACCGGTACGGTAGAAATTGAGGCGACAGAAATAAAAATTCTAAGCCGCGCCAAAACGCCGCCTTTTGGCATTGAAGAGACCGAAGACGTAAGCGAAGAAGTTAGATTAAAATACCGCTATCTTGATTTACGCAGCCCGAGGCTGACTCAAAATTTACAAATGCGCCATCGCGCGGTAACGCTAGTGCGCGAATATCTTAATAACCAGGATTTTACCGAAGTCGAAACACCGCTTCTTTCTAAAACCGCCCCGGAAGGTGCCCGGGACTTTTTAGTGCCTTCCCGCCACCACCCCGGCAAATTTTATGCCTTGCCTCAATCCCCCCAGCAATATAAGCAGCTGTTAATGCTGTCCGGCGTCAATCGTTATTATCAAATTGCCAAAGCCCTGCGCGACGAGGATACCCGTAAGGACCGTCTGCTTGAGCATACCCAGGTAGATATGGAAATGTCCTTCTTTAGCGAAGAAGAGGTGCGCGCCATGGTTGAGGCTATGTGCATACATGTCATTGAAGCGCTGGGCAAAAAAGTACTGCAAAAGCCATTTCCGGTATATACGCACGAACAAGCCTTAAAAGAATTCGGCGCCGATAAATTTGATCTGCGCCAAAATTCCGATCCGGACAATTTTGCTTTTGCTTGGGTGATTGACTTTCCCCTGCTCGAATGGGACGAGGAAGAAAAAAAATATACTTTCGCCCACAACCCGTTTTCCGCGCCTAAGGCCGAACACGTCGAACAGCTTATGCGCGGCGAGAATTTGGGAAACTTGCGCGCCCAACAATACGACCTTGTCTGTAATGGCTTTGAATTGGCTTCGGGCGGCGTACGCATTTCCAACCCCGAAGTGCAGCGGAAAGTTTTTGAGATTATGGGTCTTAGCCTGGAGCAAACCGAGGAACGCTTTGGCCATCTAATTAATGCTTATGAATACGGGGCGCCGCCGCATGCTGGTATCGCGATCGGCCTCGATCGCTTGGTAATGCTGCTTACCCATGAAGAAAATATCCGCGAGGTAATTGCCTTCCCCACTACGGCCACCGGCCAAACCGCCGTCATGGAAGCACCCTCCGAGCCGTCACAAAAACAACTCAAAGAACTCCATCTAAAGCTAGATTTGCCTCCTAAAAAGTGACCACTAAAACAGCGCCGCATTTTAAACTTGAGCAGTCGCAGTTCGAAGGTCCTTTGGACCTTCTCTTGCAGTTGATTGAAGAAAAAAGACTGCCCATCAATGAGGTAGCTATCGCTTCCGTCACCGAGCAATTCTTGGCGCACTTGAAAACTTTGGAGCAAATTCAGGCCGAAGTTTTGGCGGATTTTCTGGTCGTGGCCGGCAAGCTATTGGTTATTAAATCGCGTGCGCTGCTGCCAAGCCTCGAGTTTGAAGGCGTCTCTGAAGAAGCGGGGTTGGATTTAACCACTCAACTACTGGTCTTAAAACAATACCGGGAAGTCGTAAAGCATTTGCGCCAATTTGAAAATAAACGCAGGCAATCATTTACGCGCGAACCGTTTTTGGGCGAACAAATTATTTTCTACCCCGACCCTTCCCTAAATTTAACTGTCCTTAAACAGGCGGCGCTCAAAATTGCCTCAAGCCTCGAAGAAATTATTAAACTGCCGCAACATATGGTGGCGGAGGTAATTTCCATTTCTGAAAAAATAGAATCTATCCAAAAAACCCTTTCCGAAAAAATCGAAGTGGCCTTGCAGGACCTGCTCAAGACTTCCCAATCTAAAACCGAAGTTATTGTCACATTTTTAGCGCTCCTGGAATTAATCAAGCAGCGCATACTGTCGGTCGAGCAACAGGAATTATTTGCTGATATAATCATTAAAAAGAAAAACGCTTAATTCCCCTATCCTTATTCCCATACAAAGCTTTTCATCCCTCTTCTGTTTAAATTTACAACTCTAATTCTCAATTTTCAAATTAATTCCAATGTCTCAAATTTCAAACTCAAAACTTAAGAAAGCCGTAGAAGCCATCTTATTTATTTCTGGAAATTCCGTAAGTGTTGCGGATCTAGTGAAAGTTTTAGAGGTCGAAAAAAGTCTAATCGAATCTGCTGTAAAGGAATTACAATCGGAATCGGAAAATCGCGGCGTAATCATCACCGAAGCCAGCCAAACCTACCAGATGGCCACTCATCCTGATGTCTCTTCGGTCGTTAAAAATTTCCTGCAGGCCCAATTACGCGAAAAGCTTACCGAAGCAGCCATTGAAACATTGGCGATCATTACTTATAAGCAGCCGATTGCCAAGGCGGAAATCGAAGCGATCCGTGGCGTTAACAGCCAATATATCCTAAAGCTTTTGCTCCAGCGCGGACTTATAGAAAAAGTACAAAGCCAAACTGACGCCCGCGTAAATCTCTATCAAACCACCCATGAATTCCTTCACCATTTGGGAATTAAAAAACTATCGGAGCTGCCGGACTTTGACGATATCTTAAAGAATATATCCCTGCCCCAGGAACCCAAAGAGTCCTAATGTTAAAAAAACCGCCCTCAAGGGCGGTTTTTTGGGTCTTCCGTTTTTTCTTGACTTTCTTCGGGCGGAGAACGCCTCTGCATAAAACCATCCATCCACTGCGTAAACTCGTCCCGGTGGCTTAAATACTGATCAGCAAGTACGGCATTAAGCGCTTGGTCGAATTCTTGCTGTTTGGACATTTATTTTTTCTCCTCTCTATAATAAAACATAGCAGAGGAAAAAAACGTGACATTTGGATATTTATACAAAATTAACCCCGTTAGAGATTCTGATCTTATATCAGACAGACATCTAACCCATGTCCCATCTCTAACGGGGTAAAAACCGCGTGAAGTGATTTTATGGTGCCGCGTACGGGAGTCGAACCCGTGTTTTCAGCGTGAGAGGCTAACGTCCTAAACCACTAGACGAACGCGGCTTGCAATATACCCTGTGGTCGCGCCTGCCCGTAGTGAAACTTAGCTTGTACGCCGCCCTGGGGGTCCGAAGAGGAGTAAAACGAGAACCTATCGGCGCAAGCTCTGGTTACTACCGGGATCCTAAACTACTAGACGATGAGGACACATAAATTATTTTAACATATTTTTACCTCTGCGACAATCCCAAATTTGCTCTTTTCCATCTATTCTCAAATTCTTAAGAATTTGAGAATAGAATTATACACGCGTATAATCTCGCTGAAGCAAGAGATCTGAAGCTCTTTCTGGCTCCGCCATAATTTCTTTTAAAATATCCTCAAAATATTCGGACTGGCTGGCTTTTACCAAAACCACGTCCCCGGGTTGCAACACCGCCTTTAATTTTTCGGCTGCCTCATGCGCATTGGCGAACTCATGAATTTTTTCTTGGGCCATACCGCCCAGAAGCGCTTCTTGACGCATCCAGTCCGCCTCATTATTTTTTACAAAAAATAAATCAACATTTGAGCTATTAACGGCTGCTCCCACCTGCCTATGCCCGGCCTCGCTTTCCGGACCAAGTTCGGCCATCTTACCCAGTACGGCAATTTTTCGCCGGCCCGGAAAATCACGCAAAGCTTTAAGCGCGGCTTTGGCCGAAGCGGGGGCAGAATTGTAAGTA
>CAZSSD010000002.1:39480-66910 GCA_964609765.1 uncultured Candidatus Saccharibacteria bacterium
TCGGCCGCGCAAACCCAGAAAATCCTGTACCCAATTCGCCGATTCATCAAGCGCCAAGCCGAAAGCCCGCCCTATGGCCATGGCCGCCAGCACGGCATAAACCATGGGCTCGCCTAAACTATTTTTTAAAATAATCCTCTGGCGTTTATCGCCCACTACCAGATCAAAGCCCGTGCCCACAAATTTTTCATATTCGGATTCTATTCTTACATTTTCGGCCCTGAAATCCGAAGCCTCTGACTGACCGTAAGTTAAAATTTTCGCCTTTGTTTCGCCTTGTAACGATAGTGCGCAGTCATCATCCGCGTTCAAAACCGCGAGGCCTTTTTCATCCAGAGCACGCACTAGCGCGCCCTTTTCATGGCGAATTACCTCACGCGTTTTGAAATACTCCAAATGGCTGATGCCAATACTTGTAATTACCGAGACATGGGGGCACACATAGAAAGTTAATCTTTCCAACTCACCCTCCCTATCTGTGCCCATTTCCAGAACCAAAATTTCAGGATACTTTTTTTTAGAAAACAAAAGAGCAAGGCCTTTGGCAAAAATGGCAAACCACTTAAAAACATTGCGGCCGGCCGGCTCCGCCCCTATCACCGTCAAAGGAACACCAATATCGGTGTTGTAGTTCGCTTCATTTTTGCGAACATCAAATTTATTTTTTAATAAATGCCAAATGGCCTCTTTAGTCGAGGATTTACCCACGCTGCCGGTAATAGCCACTATGCGCGGCTTGTATTTTTTCAATATAAGCTTGGCAATAAAACCAAGTTTTAAAGCAAGTAATCTGCGAAACATGGTTAAATAAATCCCCAATGACCAAATCCCAATACCCAATCAATGTATTAATTCTCTAATGACCAATTTGAAATTTTAAGAATTGAGATTTGATTGGTCATTGGACATTGGGGTTTAGGGCTTATTCCACTAATCTTATCGGCGGCACTTGCAGATAGTTTAGTATAAACTTGGCAATTTCGCCAAAGGCCGGCGCGGCCGTACTTTCGGCAAAACGGACGCCCACCGGCTTATCAATTTTTACCAGCATCACAAACCTCGGATCTTCAACCGGACCAAAACCAATAAATGAGCCAATGGTTTTATCCGGATCGTAACCGGCTCTATCCACCAACGGAATTTGAGCGGTGCCGGTCTTGCCCGCCAGATAATAGCCTTTGACGCCCGCTCTTTTGCCGTGGCCGTTTTCAACAACTTGAATAAGCATACCGCGCACCGCCGCGGCCGTCTCCGGCGAAATAACCCTGCGCGCAATTTGCGGTTCCACCACTTCGCGACTGCCGTCAGGATGTTGAATCTCCGAAATAATATGCAGCTTTTTCGTTTCGCCATTAGTGGCAATCGCGGTATAAGCCTGCACTAATTCGAGCGGCGTCACCGATACGCCCTGGCCAAAGGAAGCGGTCGCGTAAGCAATTTCCTGACCGCCATCCATATTGCGCAAATCGCCACTAATTTCTCCGGGCAGGGTAATGTCTGTCTTTTCATCCAAACCAAATTTTTTAAAATAACGCTGCAGAATATTGCCGCCCATTTTTTTTTGAACATGCACCACGCCGGTATTGAGTGATTTTTCCAAAATTTGGGTCATGGTTTGTACGCCATGAGCCTTTTGATCAGAGTTGCGGATAACATGACTGCCATATACGGCCGCGCCCGTATCCTCATAAGTATCGTCGACATTAATCTTGCCGCTGTCTAAACCAGCCGCCATCGTTAAAGGCTTAATAATGGACCCCGGCTCATATCTCGCCTGCACCGCCGGATTATCGAAAATATTCGGATCCTTTACTTTATTAAATTCATTAACATTAAAACTTGGCTCGGAGGCTAACGCCAAAATCGCACCCGTTTTGGGATCAGCGATGACCACGCTGCCGCCCTCGGCCGAAAAGCGGTTAACGTAATCTTTTAAAACTCGTTGGGCTTCCGCCTGAATAGAGCGGTCGATGGTTAAAACTAAGTTACTCCCGTTTTCCGCGGGCACGAGTTTGCGAAAACTATTCGAAATGAGCCGGCCGCCCGCATCAGCCGCCGCTTCTAAACGTCCCGGCCGCCCGGTTAATAATTCATTAAACTTGCTCTCTAAACCGTAGATGCCGGCCTTGCCGTCGCCCACATAGCCAAGAAAGCCCAGGGTATGGCTTAAAAATTCGCCCTCGGGGTAATAACGCTTTACCTCCTCCTCAAACCAAACGCCAAGCTTGGGTAGCAGCCTGACCGAGTCGGGCGATTCTTGACTTTTAGCCTTCGCGATCGCCTCAACTTCTGTTTCTGTTAAATCTTTTTTAACCACCCAGTACCTTTTTTCTTTTTGGGCCAAAACTTCGCCAATTTTTTTGGCATCCAAACCAGTGATGCCGGCTAAAACATTGGCCACTTCAACTTCTTTTTCGACCGGAATATCCTTGGGCGAAACGACTAAGTTTTGCGCCTTGCGATTGGTCGCAACGGGGTAGTAAGAAGCTGCCGAACCACCAGACTCGTTTTTATCATTTACTAAAATCGCTCCCCTTTCCGGCACCAAAACCGAAGATATGTCATGGCGAATCGCCGCCAAGGCAGCATAAGACTGATACTGCGCGATTTGCAACACAAAAAGACGCCCTATCAAAATGAGGGCTACCAATAAAAAAACTATTCGTATTGCCGAGAGCCGCCAAGAGTTTTTACCGGCCGGCAAACCTTCCCGCCTCATTGAATTTAAGATAATTAGGGATTAACAGAAATACTGGCCCGTTCACTGCCGTCGGCGCGCTTGGCCGGCGTGATATGCTTCATATTTTGCACCTTAACAAAATCTGAATCCGAATAAACTGAATTAGTTAGTGTTTGTAAGGATTTCAAATTAGTGGCTTTAATTTCGAGCTGGGCATTCTCCTCGGCCAATTTTTCTATATTTTGCTGAATAGCCCGCGCTTGAAAGCCGCTCAACACGGAGTTATTCGCGGCAAAGGTTATAGCCAAACCCGCCACAAACAAAATTATGGTGTATAAAGCATTTCTTGATATTTTCTTTTTGTTTTTAGACTTACGCATGTTTTCTTTTTATTAACTGTTTTCTAATTTGAGTATGCCGCGTAATTTGGCGCTTTTGCTGCGGGGGTTTAATGTTTGTTCGTTTAGGGTTGGCCTTATTGGCTTTGGTGTTAAAACTTTCGCTTGAGGACTACGGCCGCAGATACAAACCGGGAAATCGGGAGGGCAAACGCAGCCGCGGGCCAATTCATTGAAATAATTTTTGAGAATTCTATCCTCCAAGGAGTGGAAAGAGATGGCAGCCAACCGGCCTCCGGTTTTTAATACGGCAAACGCGCCGGCTAAGCCTTGGCCAATAACCTGCAACTCATTGTTAACCCTGATGCGGAGAGCCTGAAAAGTACGGCGAGCGGCATCGCCCGCTTTAAACCGGTACGGCGCTGGCAAGCTTTGTTTTATTAATTCGAAAAGATCGGTGGTGGTCGTAATTGGGTAAACCCGACGCTTGGCGACTATGACCCGAGCGATTCTTTTGGCATTTTTTTCTTCTCCATATTTTTTTATTATTTCGATTAACTCTTGTTCCGGTAAATTAGCCAGCAAGTCCGCGGCTGACCAAACCTCTTCTTTCGGATTAAGCCTCATATCCAGCCAGCCGGTCTTTTGGAAAGTAAAACCCCGCTCTGGGTTGTCCAATTGGTCGCTCGAGATACCGAGGTCAAAAAGCACGGCATCGACTTCTTTCAGACCGCTCTGCTCAACCATTTCCGCAATATCCCGAAAATTACCCTGCACAGCCGAGACGTTTTTCTGACCGTAAAGCTTGTTAAACCTAGCCACCGCTTCTGGGTCGGCGTCTATCCCCAAAAACCTGCCTCGATTCCCTATTTTTTTTATTAAGGCTTGAGCGTGTCCCCCGGCGCCTAAGGTGGCATCAACGACCGTGTCTCCGGCCTTGGGTTTTAAAATTTCTAAAACCTCATTTAAAAGGACTGGGATATGGGCCATAAAGACAAATTCTAAATCATAAATCCTAAACTCTAAATAAATCCAAAACTACAAAGTCTGCTTATTTTAAATTTCGGATTTTTTGATCATTGGAATTTGTTTAGGATTTAGAAATTAGTATTTAGGGTTTTTCTTAAACTCCCAATTCGCTTAAGGCTTCAGCAATAGCGCCGCTTTCTTTTTCAGTAGCCCGCTTGTACTGTTGCCACTTTTTGGCATCCCAAATTTCCAATCTGTTCATGAGGCCCGCCACAATCGCCTGCTTGCCGATGCCGGCGAACTGCCTTAAATAATCCGGCAACACCACTCTGCCTTGCTTGTCTATTTCCAAATCCATGGCCCCGGCCAACATTAAACGGGAAAAGGCGCGCGTATTGGCCTGTGAGATGGGCAAGTTAGCGAGCTTTTGAGCCAATTTAGTCCACTCCGGCAACGTATAAACAAACAGAGAATTATCAAGGCCGCGCGTAACAACGCAGTGGCCTTTTAAATCAGCGCGAAATTTAGACGGAATGGCAATTCGTCCCTTTTCATCGATAGTGGCTGTGTACTCACCTATAAACATGTTGGCTCTTGAGAAAAACTCGCTTTTTGTTTCGGGGCTTTAAATACCCACATTTGCCCGCCATGGTCCCGCTAAAAAGATGGTCTACCCATTAACCCATCTAGATGGGCCAATGGCGGACAAAGGCCGATATTTAAAGCTTTTTTTAATGTTTTTTAAAGGTTTATCCACTTTTCTTACCACTTTTCCCCACTTTTATCCACATTCATCCACTTCTCTCCCATTATAAACCACTTCACACCATATACGCAAGCCTCAGATATCAACACTTTTAGGAAATAATTTCAAATTTAAGTAACCACGCGCAGTGGCGGTGGAAAATTCTTCCCGTGAGAAATCCGTCCTGCCGGGCACGGCGACAACCGCCTTGGGCGGCTTATTTCGAACGGAATAAAAAGGCCGCCATTTTCTTTATGGCGGCCATACCAGTAATGTGAATTTTGATATTTTTAGCCCAGCAAAACTTTTTTAAGTTTGGCCAGCTCTCTTGGCCTAAACCGCGTTTTTATAAACCTGGCTTTTATTTCCGCGTCGCGATAGTCATCAGAACACATAACCTGCAAATATTGCTCAAAATTAACCAATCGCAATTTTATGCGCTCGCCGCTTTCCAGTTGCGGGCTGCCAACCTTCCGACAATTGCGCGCAATAAAGGTATAAGAAATCCAATCTATTTTGGCATAAGGCTGGACCGCGAACCAAAAAATCCATTCATCTGATTGATACCCTGATTCTTCCAGCAATTCCCTTTTGGCGGCCACCAGCGGTTTTTCGCCCGGATCAATGTGGCCGCCGGGTATAGCAATATATTTATCTTTGCCCGGTTGCTCTTCATAAGTCAGAATAATCTTGCCCTGCCGGGTAATTGGTATAACCTGTACCGTATCATCTCGCTTTAATTTTTCAAAAGTCCGAAGACTTCCATCAAACATCTTTTGCCGCCATTGGTAAACATCAAACAAAATACCCCTAAAAACACATTTGGCGTTCTTGGGTATCGGCTGCCTTGATTTTGGGCGAGTAATCTTGTTTAACATATTAATCTTTTTCAAAGCTGAAAACAGCTATACGGGGCAAGCCAACAACATCTTTATAGCGCGGATACTTTCTGGCAAAATCGCTGGTGATAACTGCCTCTTTAAAATCCAGTAATTCGAAATTGGCATCTAGGGCGAACTGAAAATAGTCTTCAAGAGGAACGTGATAATAATTAAGCACCGCCTTGCCGCCCAAAGTCTTAGCCTTAAGAGATTGGTACTTTTGATAGTCTTTTAGCTTAACCTTATACTGGATCAAATAATAAAGAGGGTGGTTGACCGAAAAAATAAATTTACCATCTTTTTTTAAGACTCGCGCCACTTCTTTAAAAAGACGCCTCAAGGCCGCTTTGTTCAAAAAGAAAAGAACCATACTCGCAAAGACAACATCAAATCGACCGCTAGAAAAAGGGAGTTTTTTGCCAATATCAGCAAACCCAAGTTTTACTTTTTTCAAATGCTTAGTTCTTTTTGCGGCAATCCGCAAAAGTTCGGGTGAGAAGTCCACCCCATTTACCGCTTTCGCTTTTTTCGCGAAATACGGCAACCAATAGCCGTTTCCGCAACCTAAATCCAAAATCCGTTTGCCTTTCAAATCGCCTAGAACTTTTTTAAGTTCGGGATCAAATAAAATCTGGTGAGGTAAATCACCCTTATCCCCCATACATTCCTCATAAATATCCGCGTATTTTCGCCACTGCTGCATACCTAGATATTAAAACTCTGACCCTCTTTGGGCACGAATGTATTTAAATGGTATTTCAAATGCAAAAGGTTGGCAAACTCTTTGGCCGGGATCGGCTCGCCATGGTTTAAGAATACGCGCCCCGGTTTACTACCCGAAGCCGTAAGCCAAGCCGTAAGTTTATTATAATCGGCGTGCGCGGAATATGAGTCAGCTCTAATAATACGGGCATTGACCGGGACCAATTTGTCGTTGATACGCACAAATTTTTCGCCGTTCAAAATTCTGCGACCGGTTGTATTTCCACCCTGGTAACCTACCACCAAAACCGTGGTATTAGCCAAAGGCAAGTACCTGCGCAAATGGTGCATAATGCGGCCGCCATCCATCATGCCTGATCCGGCCAGTATCACCTTAGGGGCTGGCGCATTGTTAATTGCTTTGCTCTCCTCGACCGACGGCGTCAACACCAAATTTGGAAAAGATAAAAAATCATGGTGCATATTATAAGCTTTAATCGCTTCGGCATCGAAAATATCAGGATGGTGTTTAAAATCCTCGGTAATTTTGATGGCCAGCGGACTATCCAAATAAAATTTAATATCCGGCAGCTGATGTTTGTCCGAAAGATTATGCAATTCCCATAAAATTTCCTGGGTACGCTCAAGAGCAAAGGATGGGACCAGAAGTACGCCACGATGTTCAACTGTATACAAAATAGCCTGCTCTAATTTAGAAAGTCTCTCCTTATGAGGCTCATGCTCGCGCATGGCATAAGTTGATTCCATGACTACTGCGTCGGCTTTGGCTATCATTTCGGTATCTTTGACAATGGGCGCGCCGTCATTGCCTAAATCCCCGGAAAAAACCACAGTTTTTCCTTCTAGGCGCAGCTCCACCGAAGATGACCCCAGAATATGACCGGCGTCACGCAGACAAAAATAACCTTCAGCCACATTTACCTTTTGGTGATACTTAATGGCACGCATTTGGGCGGTTGCCTGTTGTAACTGTTCTTCGTTAAAAAATGGCAGCACGCCGTATTTCCGATAGTTAGACTCCATCACCTTAAGTGAATCCTCTAAAACCAGTTTGGCCAAATCAAGCGTGGCGGCCGTGGCAAAAATCGGCCCTCGGAAGCCTGCGCCAACTAGCTTTGGCAGCCGGCCGCAATGGTCGTAATGGGCGTGAGTTAAAATAACCGCATGAATTTTTTGAGCATCAAAAGGCAGCCGCCTGGTATTCTTGATAGTTTCGTGGCGGCCACCCTGAAATGCGCCGCAATCAATCAGAATACCCAAACCGCCGCTCTCGACAAGCGTACATGAACCGGTCACCCCTCCCGCCGCGCCATAAAATGTAATGTTCATTATTTTTTATTTCTAATCTCGTATAGAGCAATCCCGCCGGCAACCGATACGTTGAGCGATTCTTTTTTGCCGCTCATGGGAATTTCTATTATTATATCAGAATTTTTTAAAATACTTTGCGATAAGCCCTTGACTTCATTGCCGACCACTAAAGCGACTTGTTTTAAGGAAGTCCGACTGGCCGTAAACAACTTTGTAAGCGATATTGAATCTTTGGCCTGCTCCAAGGCCACTATCTGCCAGCCATCCTTCTTTAACTCCTTAATAAGAGGTACGGCTGTGCGCCGATATTCCCACGGGATCCATTTTTCCGCGCCCAAAGAAGTTTTGGCGATTTTGTGCCCGCTTAAAGATTTAGGCGTGCCCGTATAGCCTGTCAGGTAAATTTTCTCAACGCCAAACGCATCGGCCGTACGAAAAAATGAGCCGACATTATAAAGGCTTCTTATATTTGGCAAAATTAAAACAATTTTTCGCTTGGGCATATAAACAGTATATCATTCTTCCCGCCAGTCTTTTCTCTCTCTTGTTCGGCCAAATCCCACCGTATCCCCGGCAATACTTTCTACTTCGACAGTTGGCGCGTAGTGAACTGAAAAATCACCGAATCGTTTATTAACATTATCGATGGCTTGAGCCACCTTTTCATTCTTTTTATATTTTTCAAAAAGTACGCCCTGAACTTGCTTTTCCCGCAAGCCCGAAACGGTAACCGAGACAAAAGTTACGCCAAGTCTGAAGTTTAATTTAAAAAGCCACTGCTCTGCCACTTTGATAACACTGGGTGTATCATCAAATACATCTTTAACACGGTGGCTGCCGCCTAAACCGGTATGGTCGATATAACCAAAATAAGCCGAGACGGTATCGCCCGCCAATCCCGCTTTTCTCATTCTGGCCGTAACCTTTTCGGTTAGCTTCCAAAAAAGACCATGGATCTTGCGCTCGTCGTATAAAGCCTGGCGCTTGCCCAGGGCGTATTGGTGGCCGATTGATTTGACCGCGCGTTCATCTAAATCAATGTATCGCCAAGCATCGATAAAATTAGCAAGATCATGCAGCCAAACGCCGGTCATCCCCCACCAGGCATGAAGCTGATCTACCGGTATTTCTGATAATTGCTTTAAAGTAGTAACGCCTTTTAGACGCAGCCGCCGGGAAAGATTCGGCCCAATGCCCGGCACATCTTCAAGCTCTAAAATATTATAAAGATCGGATTTGTAAACAATCTTTGCACCATTTAAATTACCGTCCGTCCCAGTAGTAGAACGCTGCGCGTTCACTACGGGACTACGGGTCTGGTCGTAAATGACGACCAGACCCTCCGGTTTTTGGAGATCGGTACCGATTTTAGCCAGCAACCGCGACTCGGCAATGCCGATGGAGGCGGTCATCCACTCACCCATCTCTTTTTTAATTCTTTGTTTTATTTCTAAAGCATGCTCAACCGCTTGTTTATAAGTACAAGGGTTTAAATAAATACTAACTTCATCCACACTCACATGTTCAATATCTTCACTATAATCTTCGGCAATACGGTAAAAGCGGGAGGTTAAAGCGCGAATTCTAGCCGGGTTAACCGGCAGTAAAATTATATTCGGACAGATTTTTTTGGCCTCCCAAGTGGGCATACCGGTCTTTATACCTAAAAGTTTAGCCTCCCGCGACGGCGCTAAAATAATACCGCCCGAGTGCTCACACACTCCGACGGCCTTACCGCGCAAACTTGGATTCGCCTGCTGTTCGGCAGTCGCGAAATAAGAATTTAAATCTATAAATAAGAAGACTGCATTTCCCATTTTAAAGTATGAGTATCAAATATTAAAACATGGTCTCCGCCGCGATCTGTAACATTAAAGACTATGATGCGCCTAGCCCCACGCTTTATGGAATGGACAAGATTTACTTTATCTATATCGTAAACCCTGCTGCCATATTTAAAGCGTTTGGGTATAGGCACACCATTGTCTTTAAATAAAGTGGTTACTTCAACATTTTCACTCATGCTGTTTGCGTGTTCATGAATAAAACCGAATAAAGTCTGTCATTAACGTTAACGGGGACTGCCCTTAGGGTATTTACCTGCCGCACCAGGCTGGAAACCGGGCATTGGTGCGTTTCCCCTCTTTCGCAGCGGGGACAAAGCTCCAAAAGAGTTTTAACGGCATTGATTTTTTTCTTTTCTATTTCGGACATATAGCTAGATCGTAGTTCGTAGTAGGTAGTTCGTAGTATTTGTAGCAGTCATGTTCTACGAACTACCCACTACCCACTAATTAATTATTAATTTTTGAGGAATAATAAATACACGTTTTTAGAAAAACCTTTCACTCGTTAAGCAATTTGTTTAGGACTTCAGATTTTGAGTATAGTTCAAGGAAAAGTCGAGAAACGAACCGAAACGTACTTAAATTTGTACGTTGAGGGAAGCTCGCAGACTTTGACGCCGAAATGTGCCAAAGTCTGAAGTCCCTCTAGTTGAGTTGACGTATTACACCTATAACCTTACCCTGTACCGTCCAGCCAGAGTCTGGATATATATCTTTATACTTTGGATTTTCCGCTTTCAAATATAATTTACCGCCAGATTTTGCCAATCTCTTCACAGTCACTTCATTATTGGCTAAACCTACCACAATATCTCCGGGCTTAACGTCTTTAGTCTGATGCACGATAGTTAAATCGTTGTTAAAGATACCGGCATTGATCATACTGTCGCCATACACTCTTAAAAGAAATACGCCTTTTTTACCGGCTGTTAACTGGCTTGGCAAGTTGATCCAATCTTCAACATACTCATCGGTTAAGGCGAGACCGCCGGCCGGCACGTGGCCCAAGAGCGGCACATTAACCAATCCCTTTTGCAAACTGCGGCCCAATGAATCCAAAACTTTGATGCCGCGAGCGGTGGCGTCGCGCGCTATATAGCCCTTTTCTTCTAACTCTTTTAACAATTTAACAATGGCGTTTTTGGACCGGACCTTAAGAGCAGTGGCCATCTGTGAAATAGTCGGTGGCAAACCATTATCTCGGATAGAGTTAATGATATGGTCCAGGAGCTCTTTTTGTCGTTTTGTAATTTCAGACATAATTTAGATCGTAGGTCGTAGTACGTAGATCGTAGCTACTTATTTATTAGTTTATTTAACATTCTCATTACTTCATTTAATAAAGATTCTACTTTATTGAAATTTAAGTTACCTACTTCTACCATCTAATTATGATGGTATACGTCCGTACACCAAACGTCAAGAGCACTTATCCACATCATCGAAACCTCAAAAAACACGGTTTTCTCCTAAATAAGAAAAAACCTTGAGTTTTCAAGGTTTTTTCTAAGTTGGCGCTCTTGAAATTAAAGAGCGTCAAGCTGGATTACATACCAGCTTCTTCGTCAGCAGGAGCTTCTTCGCCGCCACCCACCTCTTCACCACCGCCAGCTTCTTCGTCGGCAGGGACAGCTGGAGTGTCATCCATGGGCTGATCGGCCATAGGCTGGTCGCCACCCATTGGAACATTCTGATCTTCGAACATTGTTCTGTCTCCTTTGCTTCCACTAAATGGAAGCAATAAATTACTAATAAAGGAGCGAGAGCTAGTGTACAACGCTAAACCCTGCATACTTTTCTTACTATGGTAATGCAGGGTGACACCTCTATCTCTAGATTACAGTGTAATTTAATAGAAGTAACTCTGTCAAGGGCAAGTTTCACAATCTAAATACTTTTGCGGAGTAAAATTTGTTCTTTTTTACTCTTACTTGTTTTGGGTCTTTTATCGAGCACGATCAGATGGGGGTTTTCAAAAAGATCGCGCATAAATCTTTCATGCATATTAAAGCGCTCGCTAAATTCATCCTCGGAAAAAATCGTATAATTTAAATCCAGCCGCATATCCTTTTCTATCCTTTCCACGGCTTTGCGGACGCTGATGGCATTAGCCTTACCGACTATAACCAAATCTGTGGGCATGGCTGCCTGACCGGTAAAAATTCCGGTCAAGACAACTAAAGTCGCGTTATTTATTTTTTCTAACTCGTGCCAAACCAGATCCCTAAACCGAGCCGGCGACTTCTTAACTAAAAAACCCTTCAATTCTTCCAAAAAATTATAGCGTGGATTAAGCCGGTAGTAGACTTCACCCCTTCGCTCAACCGATTTAAGAAAACCATTTTTAACAAAATGCCGCAGGGTGGTGGCAATGCTCGGGCCAGGCTCGAGCGTAGCCTTTCTGATTTCCTCGGGATGAAAGGCGCGGGAGTGGGTATTTAAAAAGAAAGCGGCTAATTTTGTCTTGCCGGGTGTATCGATAATAGTAGTAAACATAATGAATCTAGGATCTAAATACTCATGTTCCATTTAAAAATACCAGATTTTAACGTAAAATGAAAGTAAGGGAATACCAGCCATGAATCTAAATACAAACATCGGCCAAATCTATAAATTTAACCCCCAAAAATTTGAGGGTGATATATTCCTTTACGCGGGCAAGCACCAAGATAGTAACATTCAAACCCTGATCATAGCCGAGATAAAACATGCTCCCCGCGCCAAGATAAAAATGATTTTTAAAACTTTGGTGGAAACCTTTTGCACCGAATACCCCACCCCCCTGCAATCGCTTACCGCCGAGGAGCGTTTGGCTGAAGTAAATTACGCCCTCGCTCGCCTATTAAACAAGAGTTCCCAAAACATCACCCAGAATATTTCTTTGGTTCTCGTTGAAATTAACGGCGACATATTGTCGGTGGCAACCTTGGGCGGTGGTTCGGTTTTTATGATTCGCGATAAGAAAATGATACCGGTTAAACCGACCGTCGCTAAAAGTTTGCATGATAAAATTATCCCCAACTTCATCACGGGCCAAATCTTAAAAGGCGACATATTAATCATGGCTCTCAAATCGCTCTTTAATCACTTAAGCACGGACCGCATTATCGGGATAGTTAATAAGCAAAGCGGCCAGACGGCCGCCGATACCATATTGTCTAACATTAAAAGCCTGACAACAGAAAAAGAACCTGTTCTCGGCCTAGTTGTGAATTTCTCTTAAGTAGCCAATACGGTTGAAGGGCCTCTCGTAACAACTAATCCACACTAGTTGTTATTTTTTATAATATATAGTTCCTGATTCGGAGCAAAACAGATGATTACCTCCAATGGAAATATTTGACAAACTGGGCACAATTACGGTAGATATAATAGGTTGTGAGGCGGTCACTAAAACCGCGGAAAGTTGTTAGCCAATGATTAAATTTTTCAATCAATTTATTAACGGCCTCAAGAGAATCGCCAGAAAAAGAGGAGGGTTATTTTTATTGGCCGCAATCCTCGCCGCGGGCATGGCTTTTAGCTATTTTTCTTATCTTTATTTTGTGCTGACCCCCGAAATCGCGGCCACGGATTTTAACCGGCTATTACCCATTAGCAGCAAAATAGTCGATCGGGAAGGTAAGCTCCTATACGAAGTTGGTGGCAGCGTGCAGCGCGACATTGCCCAAAGCCAAGAGATTCCGGATATTGTTAAGCAGGCTACCATTGCCGGCGAAGACCGCGACTTCTACAGCCATCCCGGTATTAATTTAAAAAGTATTATCAGAGCAATGCTCGCCAATATACGTGCCGGCGGAGTGGTGGAAGGCGGTTCAACCATTACCCAACAATTAATCAAGAATACCTTGTTGACGCCAGAAAGAACGCTGGCTAGAAAAACCAAAGAAGCCGCCTTGGCCGTAATGCTCGAAAATAAACTAAGTAAAGATGAAATTCTGGTGGCCTATTTAAACAGCGTTTCCTACGGCGGCAATATTATGGGCGTCAAAAAAGCCAGCGCTGCGATTTTTGGCAAAGAAATGAAAGACCTGAATTTAGCCGAAGTGGTAACCTTGGCGGCGCTGCCTCAAGCTCCCACCGCCCTATCCCCTTACAACGGCAACCAAGAAGCCCTTAACGCTTCGCGCAATGAAATACTCACTGAACTCCATAAAAAGGGAATAATTTCGGATAAAGATTTAGAAATCGCCAAAAATACCAAGGTGGAAGTAAAGCCGATTGCGCACAATATTACTGCTCCCCATTTCTCCCTCATGGTGCGCGACCAGCTTATTCAATATTACGGCAAAGACACCATGGAGAAAGGCGGCTTGATCATACGCACCACCCTCGACAGCAACTTACAAGCTGAAGCGGAAAAAATTGTGCAAGCCCAGCGACGCAGAATAAACGCTTATGGAGCGAGCAATGCCGGCGCCATTATCATTGATCCTAAAACCTTCGAAACTCTGGCTCTGGTCGGCAGTTTTGACTATTACGATAATAAAATTCAAGGGCAAGTGAATATGGGCACCGCCCTCCGTCAGCCCGGTTCTTCCTTTAAACCCATTGTCTATGCCACTTTATTCAGCCACACCAACTATTCGCCGGGATCCATAATCTATGATGTGCCCACTGTTTTCCCGGGCGGCTATAAACCCAACAACTATACCGAGCGGCACTACGGGCCGCTGCCGATACGCAGGGCTTTAGCTGGCTCACTCAACCTCCCGGCCGTAAAAGCCACCTCCCTGGCTGGTGTTGATCGTGTTCTCGATACCGCCGAAGATTTTGGCTACACCACCCTCCAAGACCGCGATCGCTTCGGGCTCTCCATTGGCCTCGGATCCGGCGAGGTAAAACTAATGGAACACGCCGCCGCCTTCGGTGCTTTTGCCAATAAAGGTTTGTTTAATCCGGCCAATGCCATTCTCTCCATAACAGATCCCACGGGTGATGTACTTTACGAATTCAAACCGGCACCGCAACAAGTGGTGCCGGCCCAGGTGGCGTATCAAATTAACAGCATATTATCGGACAACAACGCGCGCACTTTTATCTTTGGCGCCAATAGCCCCCTCGCCTTCCGCGGCCGCACCGTGGCTGCCAAAACAGGCACCAGTGAACATTGGCGGGATGGTTGGACGGTTGGTTACACAACTTCCCGGGTTGTTGGTGTTTGGACGGGCAACAACAACGGCCGCTACATGGCCGCTGGTGCGGATGGTGTGGTGACCGCCGCCCCCCTCTGGCGGGCGCTGCTTGAGAAAAGTATGAGCATGTCCGGACTGGCCTTTGCCGAATTCCCGCGCCCCGAAGGTTTAAAACTTGTCAACGGAGAATATATTACTGACTGGCAGGCCGTGCCAACGGGGCGCTTGACCATAAACTCGGAAAAGCCGGATAACCCCGCCTGGGAAATCCCCGTGCAACAATATTTAAAGAAGAAAAAAGAAGAGGAAGAAAAACTGGCAAACCAACCGCCGCCGCCTGAAGAAAATGTCGGCGGCGCCCCCGAAACGGAAACTGAAGCCCTTGCCCCCGCGCCAGCACCAAGCCCTCCCTCCGAAGATAATCCCGGTTCTCCCCCAAAAAACGAATCCGGCATCTCTAGTGGTACAAGCGGATCAGGCAGTAACAGTGGCAGTAGCGGTGAGCCGGCGCCGTCCATACAATAAAACCTCCTGACGGAGGTTTTATTGATATAAGTCCTATAGGACCTATTAGACTTATACGTCCTATTTCAGTGTCACCGTGGCGCCCGCCTCCCGCCTCTTCGGCGGGTCGCCGAAAAGGCGACTTCAATTACTTAAGCGTCACTGTGGCGCCCGCCTCTTCAAGCTTGGCCTTCAAAGCGTCAGCCTCGGCCTTAGGGGTATTTTCCTTAACCATCTTGGGCGCGGCGTCAACAATATCCTTGGCTTCTTTCAAACCAAGGCCGGTGACTTCGCGCACGGCTTTAATGACGGCAATTTTGTTGGCGCCGGCGGCGGTCAGCTCAACATTAAATTCAGTCTTTTCTTCGGCCGGGGCGGCGGCGGCGGCCGGGGCGGCGGCGGCCATCGGTGCGGCCGCGCTTACGCCAAAACGCTCTTCTAAAACTTTAACTAATTCAGAAAGTTCCAAAACGGAAAGTTTTTCAATCTGATCAACTAATCCTTGGAACTTTTCCGGAACTTGAATATTTTCGTCAGCCATAATAATTCAATAATTAATTCTTAATTATCTCATAAATTCTAAACTCTAATTTCTAAATCCTAAACTTTTGAATTTGAGATTTGGAATTTATTTAGAATTTGGAATTTTGGATTTAGGATTTTACACTGTGCTTTTCTTCTCTGCTATAGCGTTTAATGCATACAACAGATTTCTCTGCGTACCGCTGAATACGGTAACCAGGCCGCGCATCGGACCGGCAATCACGGAAACCAGTTGGCCAAGCAATTCCTGCCTGCCCGGCAACTTAGCCAAGTTCTTCACTTGATCTGCGCCTAAAATCTTTCCTTCCAAAATGCCGGCCAAAAGTTCGAGCTTCTTGGTGTCAGCCGCAAATTTGGCCAAAACTTTTGCCGGCGTGACTTCGTCCTCATTGGAGTAAGCCACGGCCGTAGGCACCGTCATGCCCAAATCTACATTGATGCCGGCTTCCTGCAAGGCTTTGCGCATAAGGGTCAACTTGGCCACTTGGACTTTAGTCCCCTGTTCGCGGCCGCGCCTGCGCAGTTCGTCCATTTCCTTAACGGAAAGGCCGCGATAGTCGGCAAATACCAAACCCTTAGCTTCCTTAAGAACAGAAACTAAATCGGCCAATATTTTCTCTTTTTCTTTGCGAGTCGTAGCCATAAAATAAAAATTCTTCGGTTAATTCACCGAAGACTTGAACAATCGACCTTAATGAATCTAGGTTGATTCTTGTTCCTGCACTGGATTCTAGTTTAATCCGCCTTTCCGGCGGATCCAGTGGTCTTCGGATACCAATTTAATTGGTAAAAATACTATAAACCAGAAGTCCACATAAGTCAAGATAATGAGGATATAAAAGAATCCACATTAGGATAAAATTCATTAAACACTAAATATAGGCTTTCAGTCTCCTTTTGCTCTCCAATCATTATGAGATGTTTCCCTAAACCATAGGCCACTCCAACCTCGATGTGGGATGATTTGCCGGCTGGCAGCAACAAAATCACATTTTTTGCGCTTTTAAGAGCATTCATATCTGACTCGAATATTTCCCTGACCCGGTAATCTTTGGTCCAATCCTCAATTGATTCGAAATTATTCATCACCTCCTCGGCATCCGAATCTACCGCGCCGGCATGCTTAACAGAAGCATCGGACTCAATAAAACAATATAAGCTTTTACCTTTTTGCCTAAGCTTGTTGGCCAAATCTAATACCACATCCTTATTGCGATATCTAGAAGCAATATAATACTCGTAAGTCATGGTTATTTTACAATAAATAGCGCCCCTCTACACGCAGATATCTAAATTACAACCAACTAATCACCTAAGTACTTTTCTCTATTCCGGTTATGCTCTGCCAAGGTTTTGGCAAAATAGGCTTTGCCGTCCGGGGCAGATAAAAAATACAAATAATCCGTATCGGCCGGGTTAAGCGCGGCCTTAATCGCTTCAAGGCTGGGATTATTAATTGGTCCGGGCGGCAAACCGCTAAACTTGTAAGTATTATACAGCGAATCAAATTGCAAGTCATCCAAGCTGGCCTGGCGGCGCGGCTTGCCGGTGGCGTAGCCGACCGTGGCATCACTCTGCAAAGCCATGCCAAGACGCAGGCGTGTCCAAAAAATATCGGAAACTATAAAACGTTCATAAAAAACTTCTTCGGCTTCCGCTTTGGTCAATGCTCGGCCGGAAACATTGCGGCCCACCTCTGCCTCGATCATAGAAGCCACGATCATAACTTCATGCCAATCCCTGCTCTGCTGTTGAGCCGAGGCCAACATATCAGCATCGAATTTTCTTTCAAAATTCAGCAAGGCTTTATGCGCCAGTTCAGAAACGCCGCCGTCGCGAGAAACTATGTAAGTATCAGGGAATAGATAGCCTTCGAGGCTTGCCCCGCTGGGCAGCCTTTCCAAAAATTTATACTTGGCCAACAAATCTGTATCAGCAGGTCGGCCGCCATTAGTGGGCGTGCTGCCAGCCAATTTAAAAAATTCCTCACGCTCACCCAAACCGCTCTCCTCGATTTGTCTGGCGATCGTATCCAATGTCCAACCCTCCCCTATTCTGACCCGAATTTCATTCGAAACAATTTCGCCACGGGTCAACTTTTCAACAATGGCCGGAATGGTCATGGCCCCGGACAACTCATAAGTGCCGGCCTGTATTTTTTCATGGGCGTCTTTGACCAGCAAATAATATAAAAACACGCGGCCGCTGCTAATTATTTTTTCACGCTCCAAAACTCGGGCGATATCTCGGCTGCTTGTGCCCTTGGGGACAGTCACGATTTTAGTTTCGCCATCCTCATTAAACGGCCGGTTAAGCTTGGCCGCGGCGTACGTGCCCAAACCCAGTATAACCGTAAAAAGCAAAAGGAGGGCCAATAAAAAAATACGCACGCGCGGATGATAGTCTAAATAGTTTGATTGGTCGGACATGAATATATATTACAAGATAAATTCTTAATGACCAATACCCAATGACCAATAAATGCATCAATAACTTAAATCCCAAATTTAGAATTTTGGTATTGGGATTTGATTATTGTCATTTGACGCGGAAGCGTCATTTGTGCTATACTATATATAGAGTTAAGTAACGCTTACTCGAAATAAAAACAAAAAAACAACTTGCCAAATAAGATTAAAAACAAAAGTAGGCTTTTGTTTATTTTCCCAGTAGTGATATTGCTGACATTACTGCCCTTTGTTACGCGTGCCCAAAGCGAAGACGTTCAAACAAGCGCAGCCATCGAAATCCCGAACTTGGTTAAGGTTGTTAATGAAGATCGGGCCAAAGCTGGCTTACATCCCCTGCGCCGCAACCGCTCACTCGACTATGCCGCTGAACTTAAAGTCCAAGACATGGTGGCTAACAAATATTTTGCGCACACCAGCCCTCAAAGGTTAGATCCTTGGCATTGGTTCAAAGAGGCTGATTACGAATATCTTTATGCCGGTGAAAATCTGGCTTTAGATTTCAATGATGCCGAAGCCGTCCAAAAGGCCTGGATGGAGAGCCCCAAGCATAGAGAAAATATTCTAAATAGCGATTACGAAGAAATTGGTTACGCCATTAGCTACGGCCGGTTCAATAATATTAACGGTGTTTCTAAAAACAGAGAGGGCACTGTAATCGTACAGTTATTTGGCAAGCGGCTGCCTTCGGTACTTTCCTTTACCAACAATCCCGATAAAATAAACGAGCCAATCGCCAATCCCGGCGAAAACAGGCATCAACTCTTGTCTTTGCAGGCCGTCACCTACGCAGTCAGTAATTTATCCTCGCGCATGATGGGTAATGTGATAGTTTATGAAATTCCCAAAGATTCGGACGTGGCGGGAAGCACCCTTAAACCAAAAACATTTAAAACTGACCCGCCGCTCGAAACTTGGCCCTTCGTTTCCTTCGGTCTCGCCCTCCTCATGGTCAGCGCCGGCATCCATACAAAATTCCTATAGCCCAATTCCGTAGCCGAGCAAAGCAAAATCAATATTTAAAACCGCTCCACCAAGGAGCGGTTTTAAGTTCATAAACCGAGTGGGAGTTTTAGTCTCGGCTCATCAAGTTGCGCTCAACATCATCCAAAACTTTACGGGCATGATCGCGTCCGCCCAAACCAAAGGCGAGACCGCCGGCCAAGGACAACATGGCCACTACGCCAATAAACAAAGTTTGCAAGAAGGTGGGAGCGATGCGCAATTGCGTCAAAGCGGCCAAAACCGCAAAAACCACAATGGCCCACTTGGTTACCGCGGCCAAAGCACCGGCCACATGCAGACCGGCGGCGCGCACGGTACCGCGCACGACTTCAGCCAGAAAATTGGCGGCGACAACGCCAACCAACAAAATGGCCATGGCCACAATAACATTACCGAAGTAAGGAATCACTTGGTCATACAAGAAGCCGCCGACTTGGTCTAAGTTTAGAATATCCGCAGCGGCCACAAAAGCGACCACGATTACAAACCACTTAACCAACCAGCCGCCAAGGCCGGCGAGAGTTAGCTTGCGGCCAACTTGGGCGGAAAGTCTGTCCAGACCGAGGCGATTGGCCAACTGATCAATTTGAATCATGGCCAAGACTTTTTGCACCAACTGACCAACCAGGCTGGCAATTAACCAACCCAAGATAAGAACGATAACGGCAGCGATGAGATTTGGCAGAAAGACGGCCAAGCGATCCCAAAGCTCCTGGAACGAATTTACAATTTGCTGTTGCAATGTATCCATAAACAATGAAAGTTTACTTATTATTTTCTAGAATATCCGATAATTATAACTATCGTTCGACCTTTCGGTTTACCTAATTAAAAAATCAAAAATCAAAATGAAAGTTCTTAATTTTGAGACTTGCCTTATTGGCTATCGCCCATAATTGTGATGTGAACCTGGCGCGCCCGCGCGCCGTCGAATTCCAAAAAGAAAATATGCTGATGCTGCCCTAACTGCAAATGGCCATCCACCACCGGAATGGCTTCGGAAGACCCGCACAAAAACGATTTAACATGAGCATGACCATTGGAGCGCTCATCCTTGTTAAGATTGGTACGGCTTTCAAAATGATCATGCCCGTAAGAAATATCCACCGGCACCAAGCGATACAGCATTTTCATAAAGTCCTGGTGCAATAAAGGCTCATTATCGTTTAAGCGGATACTGGCCGTGGAATGCGGCGTAAAAACCGTGCAGACGCCGGAAGTAATTTTGGCATCAAATAAAATTTGCTCCACCTGCTGTGTAATTGGAAAAATTTGAAATTGCTTGCTGGTGTTCAAATGTATGGTCTTATGCAAAACCATCGCTTAGATCCCTTGCCCTTTATCGTTAAACTTTTTATTGAGCTTGCTAAGGCGGGAGGTGGCCATAACCGCGAAAATCGTAACTATCACGGCGTAAATAAATAAAGAAACCACATTGTTCTCGGCTTTAAAAAAATAATTTATAAGCGCCTTAATGGCTTCGTTCCAGGCCAGAGCGGCAACCAAGCCAAAAGCGCCAATAATATACGTTAAACTTTGAAAAGTTGCTTCTTTGGGTACCTCTAAAAACCGAATCTCTTTTTCTTTCTCGTCCACCATACTTATATGATATAGTATAGCACAACCGCATAAAAAAAGCAATTAAATTACCCGACAAAAATATAGTAGGGCCGAACGCGGAAGCGTTCGGCCCTACGGTTCGTACTTGGTCGTCGCTACAAGCCGGCGATGTCTCGCCGGATCCGCCTGACCGTGGGGTGCTCGATCACCCCCGCCGGCACGGGCTCGGCCGCAGGCGCCGCGAGCTCCTGCGCAATCCGTTCCGCCACGTTGGTCGGCGGATCGATCTGCGACGGATCCTCGGCGTCCTGGCCGATGTTGATCGCGCGCCCGCGCAAGCGGGCCATGTCCGAGGGCGAGAGGATGGTTTCGTTCACACTCGCGCTCGCGAACTCGAGGGTGTCGATGTTCACCAACGTCAGACCCACAGCGTCGAGCACGACGAAGCGTCCGTCGTTCAACTGGCCATACCACCGTCCGGCGCTGACCAGGTGGGCCCTGGGGTGTCCGGGTTTGATCAGCGTCACCACGCCGCTCTCCGGCACCGGGAACACCATCGTGAGCCAATACTTCGGCGTCACGGGCCGTGCGGGCTGCCGGTTCACCTGCCGCCAGGCAAAGGCGAACGCGATGAGCAGCACCCCGAGCAGGATCCACGGCCCGTATGCCTTGCGCCAAGGCGCCGGCGGATTGTAACCTTCCACCAGCCACTCGCCCCAGAAATCGGGGTTCGCTGTTATCGCTTTGATCACGGCGTCGCCCCGGCGTTTCATGATGAGCATGCCCCTAGGCGTAATGCTCGCGCGCTTCGCCGGCGTGACCGACCAGGACGTATACGGCACGGTCATATGGCCGCCCCACTGGTTATATATCAGCAAGGCGAGCTCGACGGTCTTCCCCACCTCGAAACGGTGGGTATCCGGGAGCAGCTCCATGAAAGCCGGCCGCGGCAGCTCGATGCCCGCCGAACGCAGCAACCTTCCGAGGTTGACCACCTGGCAGGGCTGCATGACCGCCTTCTCGCGCCCCTTCTCCCCCAAGCGCTCGACGCGGATGTGGAGGTTGTCGAGAATCAGCCTGTCCCAGAACGCGTACCGTCCGGCGAACTGACCAGCGATGTCCCAGAAGTTGTCCCCCGGGATGCTCACGGTCGTGGTATCGTTGATCTTCGCCGAGGTGCCCTTCGGGCAGAGCGCGGCGTAGCGCGGGGCAGCCTCGAGCCGCTGCGCCTGCAAGCGACGATCGGCCTGCAGCCAGCTGATCCGTTGCCATTTCGAAGAAGCCGCCACCTGCTGGTAGTGCGGCGTGTTCCCCTGGCTCGCGAGCGGCTGCGCCGCGGCGAGCAGCGCGAGGACCAGCAACAGCGTATGTCTCATGGAACCTCCAAGCAGTGGAGCGTGAGAGTGGCCCCGAGCCGAATGGCGCGGGGTACGACAACTACAAATCTAAAAAACCAAGTACTACATGGTTCTTCCTGCGAGTTGTGAATAATATAAATTATACCTAAAAATTCGGGTTTGTCAACTCCTAACCCACCAACTAAAAACAATATCTATTCCTAAATTCTTGAGAATTTAGGAATAGATAACCGCGTATTATTTAAAAACTTTGCCGCTTTTTTAAAATATATTTTTCAGCGTACCAATTTCGGCGCAATTGCCCTACTAACTGAAATGAGCCGGTTGCCAAAATAAGATCCTTTCGGCCGGCAATTTTAAACGCCAACGCTAAGGCCTGTTTCGGTTTGTAAACTTTAAAATTACCGTATTCGGGGACCTCATATTCAGAAGTAAAATATATTTTATCCGCTTTGGGTATTATTAGCTGCAATGTTTTTTTTAAAGATTGAATAAAAGGCACGGGTATAATTAGATGCAGTTTTCGATACTTTAATTTTTTCAAATTAAATAAAACGCTTTTCATTTTTAATTCATTGTGCGCCCCATCTAAAACAACAGTGGGGCTGTTTTGCCCGCCTGCCTTAAGGCATGGCATTATTTCAAACCGACCCGGGATTTTAAAATTAGCGAGGCCGGTGTTTATATCTTTTTCTGAAATTCGTAAATCGCGCCCAACAGCAGCCGCCAGTTTAAGATTAGCAGCCATATAATCATCTTTTTTATTTAAAGAGACCTTGTTAAACTTAGCGCCCGCGGCAAGACATTGCTTATGGAACAATTTTAATAACTCTGGCCGCTTCTCGCTTGTCCAAAAAATACTTCCCTTTTTGATAACGCCGGCTTTATCGACGGCAATGGCTTTTAAATTATTGCCCAGTAGTTTTGTGTGGCTGATGCCAATATTAGTTATAACTGCAATTTTGGTATTTTTAATAAAATTAGTTGGATCGCTCGTGCCGCCGGCGCCAACCTCCAACACCACCCATTCACACCTCATTTTTTTAAAATATAAAAACGCGACTGCCAATTGCGCTTCGCGGAACGTAACTTTACCAAGTTTGCCGCTAGCCGCAACTTTCTGTACGGCCGATTTGATCTTATTGACGAGTCTTACAAATTCTTCGGGTGCAATGTATTTATCACCGACTTTGGTGCGCTCTATGGCCGTGGTCACATGCGGCGAAGTATAAAGCCCGGCATTCTTTCCGCCGGCGACCAGAATGGAATGCAACATGGTCGCCACCGTGCCCTTGCCGGCCGTACCGGTAATGTGGATGATTTTAAAACCGCGCTGCGGGTTGCCCAAGCTCCGCATTAAAAGCTTCATCCTGCGCATCCGCCATTCGATATGCTGTGGCGTGTTGACCAATTTTGGATTAGCCACTGCCAGACTTTCTAAATAAGCAACAGATTTTTTGTAATTGGAATAACTCATAATAAAGAAGCGGCCCCGGAAGCTCTCGCCCCGGGGCACGTGAATGTTGCTCACAGTCCTGACGCAGCGCGACGCATGACCAAAGCTACCTGCTCCTTGGTCACACCGCGTCGCTGTAGCTCTTGACCATGAAGGATCCAGAAAGCCTCGACCCCCTGATTTACGACCATCGGCACGCCGTCGAGGGTGATAAAACCCGCGTCCGTTGCCGCTGCCAGCATGGGCGTCCGCCCGCGGCCAAGAACGATATCGCTAATCACCGCCCCACGCGGGATCAACTGCATGATCTCGTGTGCAAGCCGATGATTTTCAGCGACAGTCTCTTCGGTCGCCGGAAGTCTGGCGGGCGACAGGGCCGAAAAAGCCTCCATTTCGCCGGTAGCGCCCTTGGTAGAAACATTTATGACTGCATCGGCTTCGGCCACCTCGCGGGCGACGTCGTCCTCAGACCCGAAACGGACCTCACTCCCGGATCCGAAGTAATCACGCACTCGTCTCGCCAGCGTTTCGGCCTTAGCTACGGTTCGGTTAAGAATCACTAGCCGCATGCCCTGCTCAGCGAGAGCAAAGGCGACGGCGTTACCGGTACCACCCGCGCCGAGGATAACCGCCTTCCTGCCTCGCAGCTCCTGTTTGCGCTCGGCAAAAAGGGCCTGAAGGCTTTGGGCATAACCCCAGCCGTCGGTATTGTAGCCGCGCAGTCTCCCGAGTGGCGTTTTGGCCACAAAGTTAACCGAACCAATGGCCTCGGCCAAGGGGTCAACTTCATCCAGGTGTGAAATCACTTCGTCCTTGAAGCCCACGCCCGCGCCACCACCCAGGTACTTGGCGTCCCGCTTTAGCACGGCCAGGATATGCTCGGACTGCTCCGGCTCACCAACCATCATTAGGTTGGCAAGAGCCAGACCGAACTCTCGGTAGACGGCGTTCCACATCACCGGTGTCTTGGCCGGGTAGTCGTGCCCAATGAGCGGCACCGTGTAGGCGTCGGCTTCCAGCCTGAGCTCGTTATCCATTGGCTCAAGCGCAATGCGCAGAGCGCCGACGGACAAAAGATCTCTTAGACTGAAAAGATCGTCTCTATGTTCAAAGTGAATCAGTGTCATAGTGGAGTCGTCCCCCAGCTTACCGTAAAACCTCTCGAGTTCAACGAGCATGGTTTCTCGGCTGCGCAGATTCGGCTCCGCCGAGATAAGGTCACCAACCGTAATCTCCATGGCCGGCTTTTTTTCGACCATGGTCGGCACAATGAAGCACTGCCACCAGCCGAACTGATCATCACCGAAATGAATCCGCAGCTTGATGAAACGGCCACGGACATATCCGCCCTTGGCATCGACAGTGGCGGCCGTTCGGTCGCCGAAGCGCACGGTGGTCCTTACCTGGCGCATCCGTAGCGCCTGCTGCACCTCGCCTCGGAACCAAAGTTCCTGAGCGAGATTCGCGCGAGTCTGTGAGCGCATCTCGCTCCTCCTTGGCCTTTGGGTTGCCGGAAAATAGCCAACAACAGTCTCCATTATACCAAGAAACTAAATTTTATCCACATTGCCCTTACTAAGCAAAACCGCCGGCCTGGATTTCCCAAAGCCGCTGATACACGCCTTGTTTAGCTTTCAAAAGTTCTTCGTGCTTACCCTCCTCAACCACCTTACCCCCGTCAATAACGATAATACGGTCCATCTGCATAATAGTGGAAAGTCGGTGCGCGATCACAATGGTCGTCCGCCCCTTCATCAAATTCTTTAAAGCATCCTGAATTAAAGATTCCGACTCGGAATCAAGAGAACTTGTCGCTTCATCCAAAACCAAAATTGGCGCATCTTTCAAAATGGCCCGGGCAATGGCCACCCGCTGCCGCTCGCCGCCCGAGAGCTTAACCCCGCGCTCCCCGACATACGTATCGTAGCCTTCCGGAAAACTGGAAATGAACTCATGGGCGTGTGCCAGTTTCGCGGCCCGCGCAACTTCTTGATCTGATGCGCCAGCTTTGGCATAACGGATATTTTCCATCAAAGTGCGGTGGAATAATATTGGATCCTGGGGCACTAAAGAAATATTGTCGCGCAAGCCAACTTGTTGGACTTCGGCAATATTTTGATCGTCAATCAAAATTTGTCCGCTTTGAATATCAAAAAATCTAAAAAGCAGCTTAACGATGGTTGATTTACCGCCGCCCGAAGGACCAATTAAAGCCACCCGTTCTCCCGGGTTAATCTTAAGATTAAAATTCTTATAGGTATTTTTTTGTTTATGATAGGCAAACGTCACATTTTTGAATTCAATGGCGCCGCCGCGCACCGCCAGCTTTTTGGCATTAGCGGGATCCCGCACTTCATGTGAGGTAATTAAAATTTCCGTCATTTCTTCAGCGTCGGCCAAAGCTTCGTAAACTTGGCGGATATGGCGGCCCGTGTCCCAAAGTCGGCCGAATATTTGAGTCAGATATAACTGCACCAGAATAAAATCTCCCACTTGAACGGTACCGGCCCGCCAAAGGCTTAAAGCCATATAAAGCATAATTAACTCCAAAGCGATCATCATAAAAGCCTGAACACCCTCCGCCAGACTGGCCAAATCCCATGTAAATTTACGGAGCTTATAAAGTTGGTTATTTAATTTTTCAAAGCTTTTCACCTCGCGCCAAAATCCGCTAAAAAGCTTCAGATTAATATTGTTCGTGATTGTATCCGCAATCCTTCCGGATACTCGCGTGTCTAAATCCGCTTTTTCCACGTCAAATTTCAGTTTGTAGTCAGAGAACTTAAACTGAAAATAGAGATAAACAATAACCCAAATTATCAAAGCCGCGGCAAAGGTCCAATTAACAAAGAAAAGTACGCCCAAAACAAAAAGCAGACGCAATGCGGTTTGGCCAAAATGCCAAAAAAGCTGGTCGGCAATATTTTCAAACGAGCGCTCATAACGCGTCACGCGCTTGAGCAGGCTGCCGGCAAAATTATTATTAAAAAAATTATAAGAATGGTCGTGCAAATACCTGAAACAAGTGTTGACTAAATCGGACATCACTCGCGGTTGGAAGAAATTATTGGTAAAGGTCGCTACCCGCCAGAAAAACCAGGCCACCATATGCGTCACCCAAGCCCAAAAGATCAACACAACCATATCCCTAAATTTGGTTGGATCATTTAAAGAAATAGTGTTGAATAACTTTTGATACCAGGTGGGGGCATAAACCTCGGCTACCGTAGCGCCGACCATGCCAATAACCAGCAAAAATATCGCCAATTTATATTTTTTGGCGTGTTCCCAAAATATGCGGTATGTATGATAAGTTAAAGTCTTCACCCTGTATATCAACCTCGATAAATCTTAAAGTTCTGTGTTCGACTGTAAGATTTATGTTTATTAGTTAATCTTTCTCAAAACTGACCGTACAACCTCTTATGATTGAGATTTAGGGAGAACAATCGAGGTTGTATTACGGAGTTCATAGTAAAACGATACAAATTTCCCGAATTACTTCGGGAAATTAAGCATCCTTCATCTTTAGTTTGAATTTATTTTTACCCTACTTTTTTTATTCTACCATACCACCCTGCTCTCGCCAAAGGGCGGCATAGAGATTTTTCTTTTGTAAAAGTTCGTCATGGCCGCCTTCTTCAACTACCCTACCCCGCTCTAACACATATATTTTTTGGGCGTGGCTGATTGTCGAGAGCCTGTGCGCCACCAAAACAATCATCAAATTCGGCCTTGACTTGCTAATCTGTTTAATGGTTTCGGTAATCGCTTTTTCGGTAATCGAATCTAGGCTGCTGGTCGCTTCGTCAAAAATAATTAACTCCGGCTCTCGCAAAAGGGCGCGGGCAATGGCCAGGCGCTGCTTTTCGCCCCCCGAAATTTTGATGCCGCCCTCGCCGATTTT
>CAZSSD010000003.1:0-19353 GCA_964609765.1 uncultured Candidatus Saccharibacteria bacterium
TTCGTATTCGCGCTTCTGCCGTTTAACCAGTTCCAAGAAAGTTAAGGTCCGAACCGAAGTTTGCCAAACCGCCGCTACTGCGCCAAAGAGCAAGCTCACCAAGATGAGCAAGGCCGGTCCGGCAAAATCGGAAAAGGCGGCCAAGGAAAAATCGAAAAATTTATCCGCTAAGAACACTAAACCTTTCAAAAATAAGCCGCCGATGGCCACCACCGCCAAAAAAGCCAGAGAAGCCGCCGTATAAAGCAATAATATTAAGATGGCCTGCAACAATGAGACTATCCAATAGCGGCCCGCCAAATCAATCGCATCTTGGATGGCCCGGCGTAAGCTGTAATTGGCCACGGCAATAAAATTAGCCGCATAAGTTACCACAAAGGAGACAAAGATATTAAATAACAGAAAGATGCCGAGGCCAATGGCGCCCAAAATCACGGCCTTGCTCTCAAGCCCGCGCGTATATAAAAAATAAACAGGCGCGCCAAGCAGAACAAAGCTAATCAATATTACGGCCAAATTGGCCACATTTAAACTAAAAATTCGGGCAAGATATAGGCGGCCCTTGGCCAGGGCTTTCTTAAAACTGACCTCCCGCTTGTCCGCCAAACCGACAATGCTGGTAATTACACTGGGCTTGGCCAAACTGTTAAGCAACATAATAAACAAGATCAAAATCAAGCCCGCCAATATGATCAGGACAATACGCGCAGGGCTCTGCGCCAAGAAACTAGTTAAAAGATTTTGCGCCGACTGCAGGTCCGTGACATTGATCTGGGTGGGCAAATTGTCGCTGATAACGCCGATAATATCCGAACCGCCCTGACCCATAATAAATAAGCCGAGCACCCATAGCCACTTGTGCCCCCAAGTGAATCTGAATGCCCGCTTTAAAATTTCTTCGTATGGAAATTCCATAAGCCTTTAGACCGGGACTTTTTCAGAGCCTGGCGCCACGGTTACGCCTTCTTCTTTCTCTTTTTTGGCTTTCTTCTTTTTTTCGGCCGGGATAATATCGCCCATCATATCTTCAAACTGCTGGCGCTCAATAGTTTCCTGCTTCATCAGCACTTCGAAAATTTCATCGAGCTTAGCACGGTGCTTGGTTAAGACTTGTTCAGCCTGTTTGTAAGCATCGCTAATGAAACGCGTGATTTCCGCGTCAATCTTAGCCGCGGTTTGTTCGCTGTAATTCCTTTGCTCGCCGATTTCCCTGCCCAAGAAAACCAGTTCGTGTTTTTCGCCAAAAGCCACCGGCCCAATGGCATCGCTCATGCCATAAAGCATAACCATTTTTCGGGCAAGCCCTGTGGCCTGTTGTAAATCATTTGAGGCGCCGGTGGTCAATTCTTTAAATATCATTTTTTCGGTAATATAGCCGCCCAGGCCCACGGCCAAATCTTCCATCATCTCGTTCTTAGTTAAGAGTCTGCGTTCTTCGATCGGCAGCTTCATAGTGTACCCGGCCGCGCGGCCGCGCGAAATAATCGAAATTTTGTGCACATGATGCGCGTGCGGCAGCGCGGCCGCCACTAAAGCGTGGCCGGCTTCGTGGTAAGCGGTCACTTTTTTCTCGTGTTCAGATAAAACATGCGAGCGACGCTCCGGGCCCAACATCACTTTTTCGATGGCTTCGATCATTTCATCCATACCCACAATCTTTTTGTTCTGGCGAGCGGTGAGAATGGCGGCTTCGTTTATTAAATTAGAAAGGTCGGCACCAGAAAAACCGGGTGTGCGCACGGCGATTTCGTGCAACTTAACCTCCCCCCCAAGCGGCTTGCCTTTGGCGTGGACTTTGAGAATTTCTTCGCGCTCGGTCATATCTGGCAAATCTATTACCACTTGCCTGTCAAAACGGCCGGGGCGCAAAAGGGCCGGATCTAAAACATCGGGCCGGTTGGTAGCCGCCATCACAATGACGCTGGTATCTTGTTCAAAGCCGTCCATTTCCACCAAGATCTGGTTTAAAGTTTGCTCGCGTTCATCGTGCGAACCGCCCAAGCCGGCCCCGCGCTGGCGGCCGACCGCGTCAATTTCGTCTATAAAAACAATAGCTGGGGCATGTTTTTTTGCTCGCTTAAAAAGGTCGCGCACGCGCGAAGCACCCACACCCACAAACATTTCCACAAATTCAGAACCAGAAATATGGAAGAAAGGCACATTGGCCTCACCGGCCACAGCCCGCGCCAAAAGAGTCTTGCCAACCCCCGGGCTGCCTAAAAGCAAAACGCCGCGCGGGATGCGCGCGCCCAAAGACAAAAACTTATGCGGCGTGCGCAGAAACTCAACAATTTCCTTTAACTCTTCTTTAGCCTCTTTGGCGCCGGCAACATCTTCAAAAGTGATTTTCTTTTTGCCGCTGGCCATATCGGAAAGTCGGGCCTGCGATTGGCCAAAAGAAAGGGCGCGGTTATTGCTGCCCTGCACCTGCCGCATCATAATCCAAATGAATAAGGCAATTAAAGCAAACGGAACGATAAAAGGGAGTAAAAACTGAAGCCATGTAGAAGCGCCGCCGCGGCCTTCAATATCAATATTAACCAGGCGTATTTGCTCCTCGGTCACGCCGGCATTGCGCAGTGATTCCGTGAGGCTTGTTTCACTCTCTTTACGCGAAACTTGGCTCTCACCATTTTTAAGAGTAATTTTTAGTTCATTATCGGCCACGGAAATTTTTTCCACTTTGCCTTCGCGTATTTCCGAAGTCAGCGTTGAAAACGGCACTTCCGCCGCCTTTTTATTTTCATCTTCGCCCAGAACGGCAAAAACACCGGCTAAGACTATAAAGATCAGAAAAAGAGTAACTGCGTTTCTAAGAAATTTTTTCATGGCTTGTGATATGAACTAGATTGTAAGGTAAGATATGAAATTAAGCAATAGTTATTTGGTGCCGGGGACAGGACTTGAACCTGCACGCCATGGTTAGGCACCAGCTCCTAAGGCTGGCGGGTCTGCCAATTCCCCCACCCCGGCCAATCCCTCAAAACAAAGGAATTTTAGCATATTTTGATGGACAAGTCGAGCAGACCGTGCAGGATGATCTGGTCTTAAAAATCTTTGAAATTAAACCTAAAAAAGAGTATTATTAAAATATGCAGAAAGATCTACCAGCATTTGATTACTTCTACAATGACAACCGGGGCCGATTGAGTTTTGACGCGGTTATCGACGAGGTAATGGAGTATGTCTCCAAGGACCCCGCGGCGCAGTATAAAATTTTCATCGGTTCGGATAGCTTAAGCTACGAATCCCGCGCGAACATTGTCTCAACCATTGTTGTTTACCGCGTGGGGAACGGCGGCCGCTATTTTTGGTACCGCTTCCAAAAGACCGGCATCCACAACTTGCGCGCTAAGATCCACGCCGAAGTGGAGTGCTCTATCGAGCTTGCCCAAAAAGTGCTTAAAGCGCTACAGGGTAAGATCGCCGATCTTCCGGAAAACTTGGAAATCCACGCCGATGTTGGCCAAAACGGCAATACGCGCGATCTTATAGCCGAAGTTACCGGTTGGATAAAAGCATACGGTATAAGAGCTAAGACTAAACCAGATTCCGTGGCGGCCACCTCGGTTGCGGACAGGCGCACAATATCACCCTCAAAATACGAAGCTTAAACTGTACAAAAAAGATATTTAAAAATAGGGCTGAAAGCTGTTAAATAATAATTGCCAAACAGGCAGTCTCTTTGGGATCAGCAACTTCTGGCCCGGGTATGTGGTCATCAATATAAAATTGTCAGCTGCATCCCGAAAAGAGCGACGGGAACCTCGCACGCGTGTGCGAGGTTTTAAATTACAGGGAGTTAGCGCTCGCCTAAATTGCGCCTGGGCGTCAAAACTGCCAAAATAATGCCCGCTAAAAACCCGCCTACGTGCGCAAAAAAGGCCACGCCGCCCAAATCCGAACTTTGCGTGTAAAAACCGCCTACCAGTTGCAGGCCAAACCAGTAGAGCAAGATAAGTCCGGCCGGGATGCCAACGAATAATGGAATTATGCCGAGTGGCACCAAAGTAGTAATGCGGTGATGAGCAAAATAAACAAAATAGGCGCCCAAAACTCCGGCAATGGCGCCGGATGCGCCGATAATGGCCGCTTGTGGCTGGGTCGTAAAAACTAGCTGCAAAAAGGCCGCACCCACGCCGGCCAGTAAATAATAAAACAGGAATCTAGCTGGACCCCAAGCCTTTTCAATGTTGGGACCAAACACCGCCAAGAACAAAAGATTAGTGATGAGATGAAACCAACCACCGTGTAAAAACTGCGAGGTAATTAAGGTCAGCCAGGAAGCCGGATCAGCCAAACTCAAATTGGCCGGAATGAGCGCGTATTCTAAAATCATTTTTTCAATATTGGCTGTGGTCAGCTCTATATAAAATATATATATATTTACCGCGATTATTAGATAGGTAATAATCGCGGTGCCGGGCATTTTTTTTTGATCTCTAATTGGCAGCATACCTTATAAGTATATCAGGTGGACAAAAAAAATGTTTTTTTGCTAATAATTCTACATTAGCGGCTGAATCGTGAACACCTAGCCCCGAAAGGAGGAACACAGACGTCGTCACGGGTTGATCGTTTCACCCCTTGCCCGAAAGGATGATGAGAGTAGACCACCGCACCAAGCTCCCGGGCCACATGAGCACAGAAGAGCTCCGCGTGCTGGCTTACCTGCACGGCCGCAAGCGTGTAGCCCTGGGCAAGATCGCCGACAGCACCCAACTGTCGGTAGCGGAGGTGTTCCTGCTCCTCCGCATGTTCCACTGGCGTGGCTGGGTACGGCTCGGCAAATTCAGCAAGGCCGAGCTACTCGCAAAGTCAGTGGCCCACGACAACTCCAACCTTCGGGAGATCCGACGCATCCGCGTTAGGGTCCAGCCTGAAGTTGAAATGATTAGGTGCGAGCTCGAACGGCAACACCGTTAGGGCCGCGGCAACACAAGGCGACGCTGCATGACCCCGCCCAATCGTTTTATGGGCGGGGTCGCGTTGTTTTTACGACCCCGCTCTATTTTTTTAAAATCCTAAAAAACTTCCTGATTGTATCGTATATTACCGGCAGTTCCAAATAATCTATGGCTATGGCCGACCACGCCAGCCAAACCGGCAGCAATGTCGCTCGCTCACCCATTCGCGCGAATTGTTCAATGACAAATTCATCTGTAATCCAAAAAATGTGCAGCCATTGAGAATTAATAAACAGCAAATATAACCAATCCTTAATCTTTGGTCTTTGCTCCCCTGCCGGCTGCCAATCTACCCGAGGTTCAACCTCGGGGAAGCGACGTAGGGCATGAATATAAACAAACGAGGTGGTAATGATTGCCGGAATTTCCGTATAATCGACAATTAAAATTAAGATCTCCCAGATGCCTTCCAGTTCAAAATAGCCGCGGCCCAACAATCTATGGGAAACCACGTGCGCCGATAACCAATAAAGATGAATCAACTGCAAAACAAAAAGTCCGGCGGCTAAGCCAACATTTAGCTTATAGTTCTTTTCATACCAATGCCAAAATTTATTAAACATTTTTTTATTTGGCCATATAATACTGACGCCTAGCTCCCGGAAATTTTTCTATGGCGTATCGCAACATGGTGCGCGGCATTTGCTTATAGTGAGCGCGCAAAAATTTTTCCAAAGCCGGACGATTGCGCTTGCCCGCTTCGCGGAGCATCCAGCCCGCGGCTTTATGTATCAGATCATGCCTGTCATTTAATAAAATTTCAGAAATTTTAAAAGTGTCTGTAAATTGTCCGGCACGGATAAAAGCAAAAGTCGCCACAATGGCGATGCGCTTTTGCCAAAGATTTGTAGATTTTGCCAACTTATATAGAATGCCACGCGGTTTATGCAGTAAAAAACTGCCCACTATTTTATCGGCCGAAAGATCAACCAGATCCCAATTATTGACTTGCTTAGAATTATTGAAATAAAACCGATATATATTCCCCCTCTCTTTGGCATCCCCCTTTTTAAAGCGCTCAACCAAAATTAAAAGCGAAACCAGCCGCTCCTCATGATACGGCGAATTAAGCAGCGTTTTAAGACTTTTATAATCGAGGCTTGAATATTTCTTGGCCACAGCCCTTTGCTCGGGCACGGTCAGCCCTAAAAATTTATCACCCTCGCCGTAGTGCCCCGGGCCTGTTTTAAAAAACCAAGCCGAAGCTTTGGCTTTTTGCGGAGTCCCCAATTTTCGCAATTCAGCTTTAATCCTGGCTAGGCTCATTTCTTTCCAACATTAAACAGGCCGAATTGATGCAGTAATGCTTACCATTTGGCGCCGCGGGATCATCTTCAAACAAATGCCCCAGATGCGAGCCGCAATTTTTGCAAATTACTTCGGTGCGGTGCATGCCAAAACTGTCGTCTGGCCGCAGTTCAATATTTTCCAAATTGGCCGGATCAGAAAAAGCCGGCCAGCCTTGCAGACCCGGCGTGGTGGATTCGAATTTAGTCTCCGATGAAAACAATTCCTGACCGCAAGCCGCGCATTTGTAAACACCGGCGCTGTTTTCATGCACAAACTTGCCCGAATAAGGCGCTTCAGTGCCCTTTTCCCGCATAATGCGGTACTGCTCTGGTGTAAGTTTATTTTTAAAATCAATGTCACTGCCAGCCATGAATTTATTCTAGATAAATAAGCCGCCTAAAACAAGCTCAACAAAAATAAAAATACTTTGTATAATAAGCAGGATGCAGTCTGCGGCCACCTCAATATGGAGCAAAGCCATGGGCCACGGCAAACGCAGTGCCAGGCGGACAACGCTACCCATCGGCATGAAGCGACGCGCCAAGCCATCGGGGAAGACCGGCGCCGAACGCAAGCCCAATGGTTCCGGCGGCACAGGCCGGAATGGCAAGAACCGAAGGTAACGAGGAGCGCATGGAGAAATTGCAGCTCGTATGGCTGACCGCGGCGAACTTCAACGCCGAGGTGAGAGAGCACCAAGGCTCCGTGCTGGTGCTCATCGAGGAGGGCAGCCATGCCCCTTCACGCCACTTGAGGCAAGTGGTAGAAGAGATCACTGCCAAGCACAACGGTCTCTTGAAAACCGGATGCCTCAACACCGACTCCGAGGAAGGCCAAGAAATGGCCCGCGAGCTTCGCGGCTTCCCCCCGCCCACCCTGATCTTCTTCAGGAACGGCCAGGAGCTCGATAGGCTCCCCGGCGATCACTATCTGGTGGCGGCCTTCGTGGCTCGCTGGCTGGACGGCTGCCTTAAGACCGCCGCATAAACAGAGGAGGAACGGGCGGGCGCGCCGCCGCCACACAAACAAAAGTGTCCCGGGTACTATCTTACGCGCAAGATGGTACCCAAGCAGTCCTTAATTTGCTCATTAATAGTGAACTAAGGACTGCTTTTTTAGCTCCAGAAAAAGAACCAAGGGGAGCCGGGGGCTCCCCTTGTAATGCAGCGCCCTCCGTCATCAGCGCTTGCGGGCGCGAGGCGGACGCTCGATCGCCACGTAGCCGGGATGAGCCGCCCTGACCCAGCGCACTCGTCCCTTTCTGTCCATCTGACCAAGATCCTCGAGGGTCTCGGAGAGCTCAAGCTCGCCCTTCGACGCCTCGACGATCTGCGGCGGACTCATGGGAGTCTGCGCCTTGCGCAGGAGCCCCATGATCCGCCTGCGTCTTTGCGGGGGCAACATGGTTCCTCCTTTCCACTCCCGTGTGGGCCCTAACTGACATGGACATAATATTGTAAATAAAAGATCAAACTTACACAACTCCTTACCAAACCCAATTAAAAACAGGCCTTGAGGCCTGTTTTTAAAAAAACGCTGTAAATTTTTAAATATTATTGATTAAAGGACATATGAAAAACCAAATAGCTTTCCGGAACCGCGCGGTATCGCCCTAAAACTTCCTGAAGCTCCGTCAACTCTTCCGCGGAAAGGATCCCCTGCATTTTAATGGAATTCATCAATTCGGAATCGGGCTGCGACAAATCACCGATGAATTCTCTAACTACGGCTCGGCGCAAGGCCGCGCGCTGGTCGGGACTAGCCTGTCGGTACTCCTGCGAATACCGCAGTTCATCCGCGCGATTTCTCAAAAAGTCCAACAGGGCCAAGGGCAGGTGATCAGCCGCTATGCGCCGCTCAATATTTTTATTGCTGATTACTGAACTATCCGGTGTAATATACAAATTTACCCTGCCTTGATCTAAACTGGAAGCGGCAGGAAAGCGATTATTTTCTAATGTATAGGCTCGGTAATGCGGTCCCATGGGTATGGTTGACCTGCCCATGTCAAAGCCAGAGCCTTCGCGATGCGCGTGCCGAATACCGTGCGACAATACGCTCCCCTTTTCCGGCTCAAGCGGCTGCCTGTCCTTTTCGTCATACAAGCCTGAAAAATAATTAAGCTTATCCAGCAATTCAGCCGGGCCGCGGTCGGCCTGTGTGTCATATGTTGCCCGCCAAGAAGCTTCGTCGGGCAAGTAAACAAGCTGGGTTAACTCCGGCCCTAGCTTTTTAAGTTCTCGAAGGTTCCCGTCATATTCTCGGCCACGCCATTTGCGAAAAGCCTGCAAAAGACTGCCGCGCATTTCGTTTTCGGGCTGATCTTTCGTCGACTGGCCCTCGGCGGCCCGCTTGTTTCGTTCCGGATCAAAATAATAACCCCAAATGCCAAGCGCGGCATTTCGCAATTCTTCGGGAAGATCCCGTTCGGTCATTACTGACAATTGCAATAAGAAAATTTCAGCGGCCGTGTCATCATCCAAATCGTCTTTAATATAGGAAAAAGACCGCTCAAACAGATCCAGCAAAGCGAAGGCCGGCAAAGCTGGTCCGGGGTCCTGGGAACGCACCGTAAAAGCATCTTCAAAAATATCGGTAAATATTTTCGCCCGCTCGCGGCTGTTTTTTTTGCTCTTTTCCAACGAGCGCAATTGTTGCCTCAAATCAGTCCAGGCGCGGTATTCAAACGAATCTCGAAAAGTAAAAGCGCGATGTTTGGCCGCGCGCAGTTGTTCAATGGAGTCGGTGGCCTCGGCAACAGGATCAATGCCCTCGGTACGCTCTCCTGGCATAAAATTAGTCAAATTAGTTAATGATTTATTTGCACAAACATTATAGCAGATGAAACTGGGCCGCTCCACCGGGAGGTGGAACGGCCCATGATGCGGGGAGGCGGCGCGCGATCGGGACACGCTACGGGTAAAAGACCGCCCGCCCGACGTTCCAAAGCGCGAGCACGAAGCACGTACCCGAACCCAGGAACAGCATGACCGCCGTGACGGCCGCGACCACGATCCAGGCCACGGCGTGGGCGATCAGCTTGAGGGTGCCGTGGAAAGCACCTTGCACCGCCCGCGTTCCGCTCTGCGCGAGGTTCCGGACGATCCCGTCCAGGATCCCCACGCGATCCTCCTGCTGTTGCCCCTGCTCCTTCTCGGCCGCCGCGACCCTGGGCTCGGCCCAGGCCACGGACCTCTCGGCGATCCAGCCCACCGGCCGCGAACTCGCCACGGCGAACGGCAGGTGGAAGATCGCGAAAAATAGGATCACCGAGACGGCCCCGAAATACAGGGCCCGCTGCCACCGCTGCCTGTCCGACATACGCATTGGTTTCCTGCCTTTCCGAAGGGGTTAGATGGGAATGTGCTTCGCCTTTACAGCTACGATACATCAACAAAACATATGACCTATAATTATACATCAAAATTTTCATCTTGTCAACCAAACAAAAAAACGCCCTAAAATAGACACTTTAAGCTAACCTTCTATAGCCGCCTGGCTCCCTGCTACTCTACAAGGATTTTTACTGTAGCATTTTTTTGCACATTGCTGGCTGGCCAATACGACAAAAAATTAAAAGATTGGTTAGCGCTAAAAGTAATAGTTTTTGATTGACCGGCATAAATAGTACCGGTACTAATAACCGAACTTCGAAAATCTATGCCGCCGTAATAAACACCTTCGTTTTTAACATTAAAAGTTAGGTTGACTGTGGTTCCTCTCGCGACTTTAAATTGAGGCGGCGTAGCGGCCGATTCGTCAGCCGTCACAGACAAATTCAAAATCTTGGCTGCCGGCGGAGTCTGTTCCGGCTCGGGCGCAGACGGGCTTTCTGGTTCGGGCTCCGGTTCTGAAGCAGGGGCAGGTTCAGCCTGAAGTTGAGAATCAACCGGAGACGAAGAATTTGTCGTGGGCGAAGTCAATTTCTTACTTTCAGCTGACGCGGCTTGAGGCTGATCTGGAGATTGATCTTTTTGCTCTGGTTCGACTGATGTTTCCTCGTTCATATCCTGGCTTAAAATTGGCGACTCTGCTTGTCTAGTATCTTCTTTGTCATTAACGTAAAACAAATAACCGCCAGCCGCTAGAACGGCCGCTAAAACTGCCGCTAAAATTTTTCCTTGAACAGTAAGCATTGGAATTAAACAATCATCGGATCGCCAGACGAAGCCTGGCCTCACACAGAACAACCTTCGCGTTTGCCTTTTAAGTTGGCCTCCGCAAACGCCGCTAAACTTGGGTCTTGCCCATCACGCATATTGATTCTAAATTACACCTTTGACGCTCATGATTTTTGCGCCGGGCGGCGCAAAGTTATTCTAAAAACAGTTCCGGTAATGGGATCTCTTGTTTTAGACGCCGTAATTACAGCGCTAGCTGGTATTTTCTCGCCAAACTCACTAAAAAGATCGGGTGCCGCTTCTTCGAACATATCCAGGACCTTGCCTTGGTCTACATCGCTGTTGATAGTGCAAACAAGTCTTATTAAACCAGGCTCGCTGGTATTAATGGTTAAATAAGGATGGCCTCCCCTTTGTTGTTCGGCCCGATTGCCGGCGTTAGGTGTTTCCCTTGCTGGTGTTTCTTTATTCATATGATAATGATTAAACCATATTCTTCTCTAACATTTGTTTAAATTCCACCATCTTGCTCAAGCGGCCAAACAGCGGGCCGGCAATGCCGAGAACCGCCTTTGGGTTATTCTGAACCGCTTCGATTAATTGTGCGCGTTGCGCTGGTTCTAAAGTTAAACCATGGTTTTGTAATAACGTGTCCAAATCTGCGGTAAAACCCTCGACATCATAAGCCAGCGGCGCGTCAAGATCGATTTTTCGCAAATCTTCTGGGGTGACGGGGCTATCTTTTTTCATTAATTCGGCGAGTTTATTTTCCCGATGCCTTTTCCCGGATTGCCGGAAAGCCTGAATTAAATCATAACTGCGTTTCGAGGCCCATAAATTCAATACATTGCTAAATTCACGAATGCCATTAGGGCGTAGCGAGCCGTAAAGATCTAAATAAGCGACCAACATCAGCATGTCGATTTCTTGTTCAGACAGGCCCTCTTGGCCGAAAATTCGGCCATAAGTGCTGGCGCTAATTTTACGAAACTCAAAAAAATCTTCATGGCGCATGATTGTATCTAAAACAAGCGGATCTATATTTTCCTTGCCGCGCAGATATTCTGCGGCGCGAAAACCGTGATCGCCTGTGCGTTCTTCGCCAGCATGGTAATAAGAAATGGCATCAATCTCCAGTTCCTGGCTGTCTTCAGTTGTAAACCGATGGGGCTCCCCGGCGGCTTTTATCTGCTGCCATTCGTCCCAGCCAATTTCTTTTTCAATTTCGCCAGATTTCACGCGTAAAGTATCCGGCTTGGCCAAGTCATGCAAAAAAACATATTCGACCAAATCACCTCTTATTCTTCGCTCGCCTGTTTCTGCTGGCGCGGTGGCGTTATTTAAAAACCGATCTTGCAAATCTTTATCATCGATGCCGCCAACTTCTCCACCGGCTATTTTCTGCAATGCCTCCATCATCAGGGCCAAGTGACTATACATGTACCGGCCTTCGTTATGGGAGCGGCCCATTTGGGGCGTGGCCAAAGAGCGCCAAATTTTTTCTGTCAGCTCCGTATCAACTTCGTGTTTTTCCAAAACATATTCAAGCCCGGCCCGAAATATGGGCACCTGTTCCAACACCTCTCTCATTTCGGCCAGCTCCGGATAAGATGCCAAAGCCGCCTCGAACTTGCGTTTAAAGCCATTTTCTGATTCAGGAACCATACCGGCTTGTGTTGGATCAAAAAGAATGGTTGGTTTTTCACTCATATCTATGCGATAGCAAACTAAGAAACTCGGCGCTTTTTTGAAATTTCTGGACTTTTTTAAGTTTCCCTTATTTTTTTGGCCAAGTGAGCCAGCTTTTCATCACTGGCGCGTTTATAGTCATGCGAAGAAATGTAGCCCTCGTATTTTTCAAAATACTTATCAATATTTGATTCGATTGGCCGCCACTCGGCCATTTTAGTGCCATGCATGGGAAAAAGTTTGGCATGCAGATGATCCATGCCAAACCCTTCCAAAATCATGCCGGTCCGGCCCACGTCCGGCAACTTAGTGTCAATTAATTTTGCCGTCTTTTTGGCGGCCAGCACCAAGCCCGTCAAGACATCATCGGTCTGATCAAAAGCGTAACTGGGATAATGCTCTTTGGTAATTACCACGGAAAAACCCTCGGTATTGGGATAGATGCTTAAAAAGGCCAGATGCTTTTCATCTTCCCAAATTTTGTGGCTCGGCGCCTCGCCTTTTACAATTTTGCAGAATACGCAATCTGGCATAGATATATCATACCCTGCTTGCCTGCGGGTAGGCAAAAAAGAAAGTCATCTCCATGGGGGTTATTTACGGGAACCTATTGTTTGTTATATTATGCATAGTCGCTCTCACCCTTTGCCACGGAGGCACCCATGAAATGGCCGGAATGGCTGGCGATGGTCAGGCACGACGTGTCGACCTACAACACGCTGCGCGAACAGAAGGCTGGTGATCCGCTGTACCAGCAGTTCCGGACGGCGTTCGAAGCAGACCCCGACGGGGCCAATACACGCGAACTGGCCTTGCAGGTGAGCGAGAAGTTCGCCTTGAACGTAGGCGACTGGAACACGCCGCTCGCCGACCAGGAACTCACACGCGCGCGCAGTGTGGGCATTCAACTGCGTGAGATGCTCGAACTGCCGGACGTAGTGTTCGTCTCGCCGTATGACCGCACCAAGCTGACCTACGAGGGCATCAAGCTCGGCTGGCCCGAGCTCGCCGAGCTAGGCGACCCTATCGAAGAAGACCGTATTCGCGAACGCGAACACGGCCTGGCGCTCCTCTACAACGACCGGCGGGTCTTCGACGCTCTGCACCCGGAACAGCGAGGGCTGTACGCTTTGGAGGGTCCATACTACTACCGCCACCCGCAGGGCGAAAGCATGCTGGATGTACGGCTGCGCAACCGGTCCTGGCTTGGCACTCTCATACGCGAGTGGGCAAGCAAGCGGGTACTCTCGGTCACCCACCATCTGACCATTCTGGGGACGAGAGCCAACCTCGAACGCTGGTCGGCTGAACGGTTCATCAAGACCGACGAGCATGAGAAGCCCATCAACTGCGGCGTAACCATCTACCGCGGTGATCCGCGTCAGGGCCGCAACGGACGGCTCCTTCTGGACGCGTACAACCTCTGCCTGTACTGAACGGCCCGGCCACCGGCAACCTCGGCAACCGACCCGCCCGGGTCGGTTGCCGGAAATCCCGAACTTATCAAAAATGATAACTTCGGGATTTTTTAAAAACAAGCGGCCCGGCTTCCCCTTTGCGGAGAGCCGGGCCCTGACTAATGGACAGAAGCGTTACTCGCCCGGAGGCGGAAGCGTTATCCCCTCGGGCTCGAAGATCACCTTGCGCTCGCCCTCCTCCACACGGCCGACCTCGATCAGGTCGTAGCCCACGCGACTGGCGTAGTCGACGGCGCGGCCCACGTGCGCGGGCGGAACGAAGAGATAGTAGCCGACACCCCAGTTGAACGTGGTCAGCAGGTCCGGCAGACTCACGCCCAACTCCTGCATGAAGCGGAAAAGCAGCGGCACCTCCGGCCAGGTGTGGATGCGGTAGGTAAAAGGCCGCTTGTCGAACGCGACCTTGGCCACGCCCGAACCGGTGCCCGGCAGGATGGCGTGGATCCGAACGTTCATCGAGAGCAGCATCTCCACCATCTTCACGTACGACCGAGTGGGAACGAGCGTCTCCTCACCGAGCGTGTTGCCATTCGGCAGTTTGGTGAGGAACTTCTCTGCCAGTGCCATGGCCTTCTTGATCACGAGCGACAAGCCATTGGCATGGATACCAGAAGAAGTTGCGCCGAGAATGACATCACCGGCACGCAGGCCCTCACCCGTGATCAGTCGCTCGGGCGGACTGATGATGCTCACCACGCAACCGCTGAAGGATGCCTGGCCCGGCTGAATCAGATAGCGCAGCGCCGGCGACTCGCCCGCGGGCATGGCCATGCCAACCCTCTGGCAGACGGCCAGGAAGCCCTTGGCGATATCCGCGGCGCGCCTGTCGTCCGCGAACCACCCGCTGTCCTCGGCTGCCACCTCGTCGGTGTAGATCACGGGCAGCGCGCCCTGGGCCAGCGCGTCGTTGACAGCCATGAGAGCCGTATCCACGCCGATGCCCTCATGGTAGGTGCGGCCGTCGCCGGCGTTCCGGTACATCCACTCCGCTACCCAGCTCTTGTTGCCCAAGCCCTCCTGCGTCTGCACGAAGATAGCCCGGCCCTCGTAGCTGTAGATGGCGCCATGGGCATGGGGCACGTGCCAGTAGACGCGGACGCCTCGCCGCGCCGGCAGGTGAGCCGTCTGCTCGCCCACGTGCCGCATGCGCATCTTGAACGGCTCGAGTTGCGTGTAATCCACGCCCGCCTGGGCGTATTCACTCTGTCCTTGCATCGCGTCCTCCATGGATGAGTGCAAAACGAAAAGTCACCAGGTGTGACTTTTTATTCTAGTGGGAGTAGGCCACAGTTGGCAAATGCTGCTTTTTCCCAAAATGCTATACTGTTTACGAAGAAGTCCTCTTCCCCGCGAATGGAGGCCACCATGACCGCCCCCTTGCTCATGCCGACCTGCTACCTGATGACGGATGAATGGCAGATCTACGAGGTGCGCGTGTACGCAAAATCCGTCACGCTGCGACTGCTCACTCGGCCTCACCGCTCGGCGCCGGCCGAACAGATGACGCCCACGCATGCCCAGAGCCTGTTCCTGGTTTCACCCGGCGGACTGCCGATGAACTGGCTGATGGCCATCGCGGACCCTCTCGTACCGGATGCGGTGCTGCGCCGCGTGGAGTTGCCCCAATGGGAGTCCGCGCCGATCGCCTCCATCGCCTGGAGCGGCGCCACGCTCAGCCGGCAGCGGGAATGGGCTGAGCGCATCCAACACAGGGAGGGCCCCTCAACTGCTCTTCGAGACTACTTCCGGGAGCAGAATACGGAGCACGCTCGGCCGGTGCTGAAGGCGATGAACGGTCTGCCCTCGCATTCGCCATTCTCGTTCGGCCAACTGAAACGTCCCGAGGGCAAACTGGTACCGGTGAGGGTCGTGCCCTGGCCGACCGCGTGAAAATCCGTGAGGAGGTGATTGTCCGCCATACCGCCCGCCGCTAAAGCCAAGAACGCCCGCCGGTTCTCGCGATGCGGCGGGCGTTCTTTTTTAAAAGTATTTATCGGTTTGTTTTTTTAATATTAGATAATGTTTCCACTTAGACTGACTGATATCTCCTGTAGCGCCCAAATTGAGTAGTTCAGATACAGGGCAAAACTCACCCAGAGGATGTAGGGCACCAAAAGCCAAGCGGCCGGTTTGGAAATTTTATAAAATGCGGCGATTGTGGCGAGAATGGCAAGCCAGAGGAAAATAATTTCGATAAGCGCGCCGCCGGGACTATGCAGGCCGAAAAAAATAACTGACCAAAGCGTGTTCAATACCAGCTGAATTAAAAACAGCCCGATCGCCCACCGCCACCCTCGAGACATCCTCACATTCTCATTTGTCCCTCGAAGCTTCAGCGAAGTGGGAAGTTTGCCTGCCCCGTAGTGAACCGAAGGTTCTACTGCTGGGTAAGGATGTCTTTTCCAAACGAGAAAGGCGGCGATACCCATGAGCACATAGAGTATTGTCCAGACCGGTCCGAACACCCACGCCGGCGGATTCAGCGCCGGCTTGATAAGTTCCAAGTACCAATCAGATTGAACCGCGGGGGTTGTAAAAATTGCGCCAACCACTCCCGCTCCCAGCGAAACGCCGACCGCAATCACTAATTTAAAAAAATTATTTATCTTCATAAATTTACAAATTTGCTTCTCATCATCCTTACATTCCACCTGCCCCCTCGACGCTTTAATACTACTACATAGCAGTGCTACCGTGAAGTACGTAGTGAAGTGGGAAGTTTGCCTGCCCCTTAGAGAAACGAAGTTTCTTCTACTGGGGTAAGGATGTTATTTTGTATGTTGAAATAATTTTAAAAAGCGAACGAAAGTCTTACCATAAGGCGAAAGAGCGTGTTCCACAAATTTGCCGCGATACCTTTTGTTCACCAATCCGGCCACGAACAAGCGCCGGCTATGTTCGCCGAGGGTCTTTTCGTTAGCGCCAAGCGCCATAATGATATCATCCAGGGTCGCCCCCTCGTGGTCGGCGATAAACAATAAAATTTCAATCCGGTGATGGTTGGCCATCCCCTTCAAGTGCCGCTCCATTTGTTTTGCCGTTTTTATTTTCGCCATAATTTAATAACTCAATAACTTAATTTCATTATACACGACATCCTTACAAACTCCAGTTTGTAAGGATGATGTTTGTGTGGCGCAATACGGAAAATTGAGCTGAGGGAGGGGGTAGATATTCCCCGTTACCCTTCAATTGGGTCCAGGCTTAGACAACCGGGAATAGCGGTATCGTTGTATAAAGTCTGGTCGCCCACATAATCTTCCCAGGATTGAAAAAAATCCCTTATTTTAGCAAATGTCTCCTCGCGAATTGAGGCGTCCAGATATGCGAAAGGACAAAGATGTTCAGGCACCTGGCCGCCCCGCAAAAGGCCGATTTCCACGGCGCCGAAACCTTCGGGCGCGCCGCTGTTAAAATTGCTTACCTCGCCCACAATCTGGCCGGCTGTTACCTTGTCGCCCACTTTAACTTTTGGATTAATAAGGTGCTCGATTTCGTAAGCCCACTTTTGCAGCTGGCCGTTGGTGGTTATCTGTACGGAGTAATCGCCGCTCCAAAGGGTCGGCATGGCCGCCACGGTGCCGTCCACAATGGCGCGCACCGGCGTGCCCAAAGGCACCACAAAAGTCGGCTGGGGGTTGGCTTTGCTACTGCCGGTGCTCGACATATTAGCCGGAATAACAAAACCAAAACCCATAAATATCCGGTCGAATTGAAATTTCTGCTTGGTGAACTTAAAGTCGTCAAAATTTACGCCGATGCTTTTTAACTTAAGCGGCGGTTCATCAGAGCTCGCTTTGCCATAATCTTTCATGGCTCTTTGCTCCTCGGTAGGTGTGGATAAAGTTTGCTCGGGTTGTTCGGGCAAAGAGCTATGGTTTTTTCTTAATATTAAAATCCCAGCCCCGACGGCTAGAGCTACGACTAAAATGAGAATTAAAGCGGGCGAGGCGAACCCTTTGTTTGCAAACGTCATTTTGCTTTTAAACCTTTCCACGACATCCTTACAAACTCCAGTTTGTAAGGATGATGTTTGTGTGGTGTAATGTAATAATATTGATCCGGATCGGAATCGAAATTTTCCGAAAGCTTTTAGAGAAACCGACTTTTAATATTTTTGCATGGTGGAAAATGATTCCTGCCTTGCGCGCCATAGATTTGAGCGATGGCCGGGCCACCTTTTCTCGCTTTTATGATTGGGCTGGCGAATTTTTTAGCGATTAACTAATCCTTACTATCTCTGCCAACAAAACATCCATATCGTTTGAAAAATTTATCTGCGTTTTGTTTGGCAGAGATTCCTTATTCCTAATCTTTGTATGTAAGTATGAATCGGCGATTTTTCGGGACGAGTTTTCCAAGTGAGACATTGAATCCTTAAAACTTTTTGTGCCGTAATTGTTCGCGACCTCCGTAAAAGTATTTAGGTTAAAAATTGGCGGAACATGGTCAAGTATGGCTCTCATCAATAAAATGACTGAAATATAGTTGCCCACGGAGTAGGCGTGATCCAATTCTGAAAGCATCTGAATCGATCTTGAAAAATCGAATTGACCCTTCTTCTTTTTCAAAGCTTGAAAGCGTTTCTTGTCTATGAATCCTCCGTCGACGGCAACAAGCTTAATTTTACCATCCTTGAAGCAGTGGTTGAGTTGAAAGTCTCTCTCTACCTCTGCCAATTTATCACTTTTAAGCCGCCATTCATCCTTTGCCACTTTGGAAGTCCGCCGATCTTTCGCAATCACTGAGCGTAGTTTTGTAATGTTCGGACTTCCAAGGCCGGCGTTTTTAAAATCGGATATAACTTGTTTTAACGTTGCCCCGGTGTCTTTTTTGATTGCATAAAAATACAAAAAGCAAACTGCTCTGTCGGCGATTTTTGTAGCTCGTTGACTCATACAACGAGCAAAGGATTCGTTGATCGCACTACTTTTCTTCATCTGCTTTCAAAAGAGATTCAAAATATTTTGCTCCCTTTCTATTCAATTTATAAACTACGGCCTTGCCTTTGACGCGAGTTGAATCTCCCTCCAGATATTTCTGTAGCGATTCCGTAATCGCCTTAGACACATTTGGCGTTTTGACTCCAACTCGTAGCTCGGAAGTGATTCTTGCAACATCACCGGTAGTAAGCCCTTGCTGGGGGAAATATTTGTAGCAAATGTAGAAAGGCAATAAGACTCTGCCAGGGATTGAAACTTTATCAAGTATTTTTTCCTCAATTTTGTCCGCCTCTTCGCAATTCTTGATCTTGTTCACAATGGCTAAAATATGACCATTTGAATTGTTGCTAACTTTAGCCGGCTTCTTGGTCGAAGACTGTTTCTGTTTTGTCGGGGGATAAGATAACGCCGCAAGACATTCGTCCGCCAAAGACTTTATCTGATTGAGTTTTGATACCAGTTTGTCGTTCGTCATATCTATTTTATCGTTTTATTCTTCTTGCGGCGAGCAGTACCTTTGTATTTGCTTTTCTTGACCATATCCTCGGGAAATCCACCCTGCAAGACTTTCATTCCAGTATTAGTGATGTAAAAACTACCTTTCTTTGCCGGATCCGGTGCTATCCAGCCACTGCTTACGGCCCACTTAAAATCGCGCGTTAAGTTTGCTGGAATCAGTTCTCCCGCGTCACGAAAAAGACTTTTAATTTCACCTTGCTGAAAGGAGTCTTTGCTGTGGAACTCTCTAAGGAACCCCGCCAATGTAAGAATTTTGTCGGGATTTCGCTTAGGTGCGTGCCTGTTTAGATACTCTGCCGCAGACTCTCTTTGTGAGCCGGTGCGGCTAATAGATACCGGCGGCACT
>CAZSSD010000003.1:19363-44156 GCA_964609765.1 uncultured Candidatus Saccharibacteria bacterium
CGCCTACAGCGGAAAGACAAAGGGCCATTACTTGTCCTGCGGTGTTCTCGTCAATGACTTTCTCATAAGACAGCCCCGCGCCCTTGATGGTTATCTTTATTTTTACTTGCTTATCCATAAGTTAAAGGTTATATGACTAATGATAAATTGTCAACTTGTCTACAAGTTAGCAAAGGTGGCTAGCGTTGTCAAGTCCAATTAAAGAGCGGCCGACGGCCGCTCTTTTTTGGTTCGGTTATTTTGTTACCGATTTCCTTTTGCTCGAGTGTGCGTCTTACACAACATCTCGTAGTTTTTGGCTGAAACCGCACAGCTCTTATTTTCACAGGAACCGTCCTTGCGGGTTGTGAAACAGAAGAATCTGCTTCATAGGCCCAACTCTTGTTAGCCCTTAAGATCTACAAACCTTACAGCCTTATTCTTATTCCAATCCATAATTTTTACATATCTTCCATTGTGTTCATTTGGCCGATAATACTTACACCCCTCGCATTCATGCTTCTCAACTTTCTCAGGTATCTCTTCAAAAAGTGTCAATACACCAGGAATAATCTTGGTCTCGTGGTGACAGCTCATCGGAACGACATACTTCAAACCATCCATTTGAAATATATTCCAGCTAATAATTTCAGCGAATTCTTCTTGGATCTTGAGAGATGGTCGCTTTGAAAACTTAGCCTCGTAATAATCAATCAAAGAGTAGAGTAAGTTCTCTCGCGCCAAAAGTACGTTATCCCCTTGCCACTCGTAACCGTAACTCGCCTTGAAAGCCTCTTTTGCCCAAAACAGCCACCCCTTTTTCTGGTGACAATACTTAGAAACTATTTTTAATTTTCGATCCAAGAAACCAACACGATTTCCTAACTTAATGATTTTGCCGGTACTTGCAGTAGGATTGTAACGACTTACAATAAAAGGGGCTTCGCCACAGGTAATTTCTAGCTTAAGTTCTCGAACAAACTCTTGCCAGTTATTTTTGTTCGGGTGATAACTTTCTAGCCTCTTATTCATCTGATCAACTATTTTCAGTGGAGTAAACACTTCGGCCTTGTCCTTAGTTCGGCGACGCTGCTCTTCACGGCTCTTGGCAGCACGTGGCTGTATTAGAAGGCTATATTTGCCTGTTACTAAGTCTGGCATGATTCTCATTTTTGGTGCAAACGCTTTGCCGAGCTCTTCATATGAATCAGTGGCCCAGATAATGTTCTTTTTGGTCGAGCTGTCGGTAAGCAAGATATTAAGCAAATCACCTTTGCGACGAAGGGAGCTTTCTTTAATATCAATGTCGTGCTTCGGCGCAACCATAGCTTATATCATCGGTTTTACGTAAGTTTGTATAAAGTCAATTTCTTTTTTATCCAGCTTGTATTTTCTGTAGAGCTGTTTATCTATATCAGCAATTGATTTCGACCAATTTATATCAGATTTTTTTGTGAAATCTTGCAGTGGAACATTTTTCCATACACTTTTTGGATTGTGTTGAGTTATTTTAAGCGTTGCTAGAAGTGCACGACAAAATTTTGTCTTTAAATACTTCATACAGTTATTAGTATCTCTTTCGTTGTCAAAAGAACCTATTAGAACGAACGACTCTGTACATCCGACCATCGGCTTAGCAATAAATGGAGTACTAAAGACTTCACCAATTGCTCCCCTGCCGTTTGATTCTGGTAACAGCACTTTCCACTTATTGATGTTTGGATCTTTTAATATCTCAGTATTAACATATCGTTCTGTGCGCTTATTACCTTTTTCAAGACCTACGATTTTAACCCTATGTTTTGAATCCTTTTTTCCCGCAAAGAATCCTGGCATATCAAAAAAAGCGCTCGTTCTGAAGTAACTTCTCTTTCTTCCAAATTTATCTTTATATCTAATAGTCGGGCTACCACCGGCTGTGCTAACCAGTACATCAAATCCACCAGTACCGACTTTTTCTAAGATAGTTCTAAGTTCATCATGTGCTACAAAAGTTCCTCCAAGACCACCACTTGGATTGTTTTTATTCCAGAGTGTTACACAGACACCACCTTTAATGTCGACACTGGGGAATATCTTTTGCGAATTTGGTTCATACAGGGGCACACTTAAGTGCGGATCGTTAAGCATTTGCTTGTTCCATTCTTTTGGTGTGGCACCGGCATTGAAAAGAAAACGAGCTGGATGAATCATACTTATATAGTCTGGATCCAGGCTCTTCGCCGCTTCAAAAAATAGATGATAGATGGGGGCAGCAAAATTAGTATCGGTGGTTATTTGATACGGCGGATTTCCTACAACGGCGTTAAATTTCATGTCTTTATCTTTAATGTTAAATTTTTTTAGTAATTCTTCTTTGAGCCCATAATCTCCAAAATCATTCTTTTTTTGGAGCTTTTGTATCAAGTTTTCAATATACACAATATTTGTCTGCACTCCCTGATTATAGCCAGCCAGAGTTCTGTATGTAATACTTTTCGCCATTGGACTCTTACAAAGTACGTAGATATTTTTTTCTAGTACCTGGTTCCAAATCTTTCGAGACACTTTCTCCTCTGACTTTTTATTCTTCTTGAGTTGGCGCGTATATATATTATAGGCTGCTAACAAAGGATATAAACCTGATTTAGAGTTAATTTCTAGTATTTTTGCATCATTTGCCTCCCAGATACTTGTATCTACACCATTACTTTTCCATTCCGGCTTGTCTGTTTTATCTATTACACCGCTAGAAAAATCATGGCCTCCAAACGCAGTAGTCACATGCATATTTACCACATTCCACGGTGTCAAAACTGTTTCTTTATCGGGATTCTTGAATGTGCTGAAAATTTCCGCAATCGCACGGATGCGATCGGTTGGCAATAAGTCATCGCAATCATAAGCTTTGGCGCGGATGTTGTGGGCCACTCCCTTGAATACATCTTGATCGTAGTATTTGGTAAATTCTTTAAATTTTTCTTTGGATAATCCACCGGGCATAAACTCTTGCCACGATTCGTCGTCAACCAACTCAATAAACTTTTCAACTGTAATATCGTTTCGTATAGACAAATTCGCACCATACACTAGCATTGGCATACGAATACTTACTGCTGTTAAGATGCTGATCGCGGTTTGTTTCTGCTTACGAGCTTCTTTGAGCTTTTTCAAAACCTCCTTCTCTTCCTCTGTCAACTCCTTCTTTTGCTTCTGCTTACGCTCTGCTTCTTCAGCTCGTTCTGTCTGCAGGTCGTCCATACCGAGATTATTGATTTCTATTTCATTCACCCGTTCAGACGTAGATGAGCCAATCATCGCCTTAAGTTCATTAAACTTGGTAATATCGACCTCGTCGAGTTGGAGTAGCTCGTCGTTGTATAGCTTAGGGTCGTCAAAGCCGTTACGGCTCACACGTTCAATAATAGCCTTTTTGAGCTGAACCAACATTGCGCCTACGTCGTAGGGTTTCATTGCTCCGCCGTCCGCGGCGAGAATTGGGCAGAAATTGAGGAACTGGTTCATTGCTTCTTTTTGCTCTGGTGAGTTGATCTTGCCTGCTTTATGGTTGAGTTCGATCGCCTCAGCAACCAATTTCAGAGTTCGATCAGGCGCAAAATCGAACACATAACCTTGAGTTTTGATTTTCCCATCTATTTTAGCAGGAGTTTGACAGCGGAAGGCTGTTTGTAGATACGTGGTGGCTGAATTTGTGTCGGACATCATAAATACTGCAGTCCATTGAGGAATAGAGGCGCCAGTAGTGAGACGCTGACCAGTCAACGTGATAGTGTAATCGTGGTTCTTGATTGCGCCAATGACGCGATTTTTGGCATCTTTGTCCTCCTCATCACCGTAATTATTACCAGAAATGTTTACAATCCCAAAATTACCAGAACCGAAGATTGAATGATCTTTGAGTAGTTTTTCCATCGCTTCAATCACCTTGACTCGATTAGGTAGAAGCCAGAGAGAGTGCTTGTTGTAATTGCGATATTCTTCGGTTGCGTATGGAAACTTCGTCTGTAAAGAATCATTAACAAGTAGATCGAGAAATTTATTTACCATTGATTCATGCACAAACTCAGCCGTATCATTACCTTCGTCATCTTTATGTACTCGGAAAAACTCATGGAATTTAAACGCGCCATCTAGGGAGTCATGAAAGTTTTCACCCAGGTTTCCAATGTGACTGGCAAATGTATCTATGTCGTAAGTAAATATGCTAAGCGCTGGTAGTTCCTCATACGGATTTGGTACCCCTGGATAGCGTTGCTCCCAGTGTCTCTTTTCATCTTGCTCCATGACGTAATCCCAAGTGTAAATATCTTGTTCTTCGTGCTTATGCAATATATTGAATGGGGTGCCAGAAAGTTGAAGCGTAAAGTTAGTCGAGATCTTTGAAAAAGTAGTATCACCTAGGTTGCTCTGTGTTCCCTCATGAGCCTCATCTACAATAAGCATGTCCCAGTTGGCATCAAATACTTCATCATTTTTATCAAAGCCCCTAGCCTGAGATCCAGCAGATTCATCGTCGACCACTCTTTTCGATAAGCGCAGATCTTGCAATGAGGCAAAATATACAAATGGTTTATTGCCTTTAACTAGTTTTGTGATATGCTCCCCCCTATCTTTTGAGGAGTATTCATAGTTTGTTCCTGCAAAAATTTCATTGAAGTCAGTGTACCAATCAATACTTACACTAGGGCGGTGCGTTACAATTAGCACTTTCTGCATTTTGTTTTCCTTGGCAACCTGCATTGCAGCAGAGGTTTTACCAAATCGCATCTTGGCATTCCAAAGAAAACGTTTGCGTTTTTTCTTGATGGCTTTGGTAGTTTTATTAATAGCCTCTCTTTGGTTTGGACGAAACTGGATTCGTGATACCTTGGTGCGAGTTCGTTCGTTGGTTGTTAGAGCAATGCGATTTTCTTTTGCTGCCTGAATGGCATTTTTTGCGATATCAATACCGATTTCAAATAATTCTGAGCGAGAATTATTTATGTATATAGATTTACGTTTAAAGCCAGATCGTTTAAGAATTTCATGAACATCATGATCAGTAAAATGACCTCTGTTGCTTTTTATGGATAGTTCAGCATGCTCAAGAGTGTAAGGTATATCTGCAGTTTGAGTATACTTTTGTATACGCTCGTGAGCAGCTAAATCGATTTCTTCTTGTGTTGGTTTGGAGGAAGTTACGGTTGTATAGCCAATCTTCAAACGACCCTCGTGTGTTTTAAGAGGAAAAGAAGCAATATATATAACTCCATATGAAAAAGTTTCGTGTATATATTGCTGGTGACTTTTTTGGGCTTCTAGGGGCATGGTTTGTTTGGTCTCTTAAGCTATATTTTTTAGATTTACCTGCCTGTTTCGCAAACCAAATTTGCAGGACTTATATATCTTCTAATTACCCGGTGTTGTTTCTCAAAAATTTCTCGGAAAGCCAGTTGCTTGGCCAGCCTGTAGCTGAACTGGCTTGAGAGCTAAGTCTCGATTCTTCGCAGGAAGGAATCGAGGACGGTTTTTGAAAACAGTACCGGAAGTAACCACGGCAAAGCCAGCAGGATGTATTGAAATCCTTGCTTTCATAATATCAAAAAACGGGGGCGGGACAAACTATTAGAATCTGGCTCTTTAGCTCGGCCGTGCCTCTAAAAAACCCCACGAAAATCAAAAAGCACTTTCGGTCGTTTTGATTCCCTGTGTTTCGACTACTACCGGGCTGGCTAACTATTTTTTAGGCTTCTTTGGCTTCCAGTCGCGGATTGCCACTCCGCCGCGGATTTTTTTGACGACCACTTTCTGCTTTTCTTTCCAACCAAGAGCGCGGATTAAATCGACCGGCAAAGTGACGGCCAGACTTTTATTGCCAAGTTTGGTGAGTTTTCTTATGTTTTGCTCGCTCTGTTTTCGTACGCCCATAAATTACGTAATTAAATATGTAATTAGATATAATTATCATCTCAAAAAACCGACGATAAATCCAGTGACAGAAGTTTGGTAAAAAACTATGTTCCGATTTTCCAAACTCCTTTTTCGCGGAAAGCGGGGATGGTTTGGCGGTGCTATTCACGCTAATTTGTCAAGATAACGTGAATAGATATAAAAAATAGGCTCTATTCACGGCACTTGGCCTCAGAATAGCGATTATCATTAAGAGATTATTATGTAAAGCGCGACTAGATCTGGCAATCCAAAAACCGCCTTTTGGGCGGATTTAGTTAAAAATAATTACTTTGCGCGGTCAAAAATATCTTGCACAAACGGCTCGTCGAATTCCAGCCAAGTTCTTTCCTCTGGATTGGTAGAGCTATACCGCTGCCTCCTCTTATCAACCAGCCAGCTTACGCCATCAACATTAGTTCTTAGCTCTAACCGATAGGCACTTCTATCCATGTGTATAGTATGATGTTCTTTAGCAAGCTGTTCTTCATAAATTCTTATAAGATCAATAGGTTCTTCGCCTTCCTTTAAAACACCTAAAGTTCTCAAAAAGATTGCTGCGGCCTCAGGGCTAAAACTATAGTCAACAAATTCCGCTCCTTGTTCTTTAATCGAACGCTGAACAAAATCAATCGGTTGTGATATCTCACTTACGCTCTCAAAAGTATGATAACCACCGCCCGGCAAGTAAATACCGCCTCCGGTTTCGCCAATCTTATGCGTTAGAACCATGGTATCGCGCACGCGATGAAAGCCAATGGGCATGCCATCCATTAAGGCATGGGCGTCCATGCGTTTACCAAAGCGCTCCTCTTCCTCACGCTTTTTCTGCAGCACTTCCCTTTGGTAGGCCTCAAACCGTTTTCGGATTTCGTCAACTATCGAAGCATCCTCTGCCAAACCCTGCTTGACCATCTCGGCCTCGGCCGTATCGAAACGTGCCATTAGTTTTTCGGAAACACTGCGCTCTTTTTCCTCTCGATATTCCTGCCCGGCCCTCACGCCAATGCGTTCGGCCACTTGATCCAAAACCTGCTTTTCTTGCGGGGTAATTTCGAGTCCGGGATCGCGGGCGGTATCACGCAAACCTTTTTGAGCCAAGGCACCGGCCCAGGCCTCGTCTTGATCTTGCGCCTGGCCAGCCCCCATTTCTTCGGGCGGCAAACCTCCCCTTTGTTCGGTACCCATATTTATTTCCTTCTATTTAATCTACAATTATCATCTCAAAAAAATGCGGTGTTGGCAAATAGTTACCATAAAAATTGAAAAGGCGCGGTGGCCGCGTCTCGATAAAAATATTTAGGGTGGGGGGGCGCCTATGGCGCCCCGGGGATGATGATCAGGCTCGAGCGGCGATCCGCCTTGGCGGCGTCGCGGAGTTTCTTCACGGTCTCCTCGATTGCGCGCCTGCGGCGGTCCGCCTCGACCGCCAGTGCGAGGGTCAAGCCTTCGCGACTCACCTCACTGAGGCCGAGTTCAGTGTCGGTTGGGATGACGATCGTCGCATCCATCACCGCCTCCTACAGAAAGGGTGGATTCAGTAACCACTAAATAATTGCAAAAAATACAATAAAAATCAAAAACAGCCGTTTGGACCGTTTTTATTCCCAATGTTTCGAGCGCCGCGATAGTTAACAATTTATTTTTTAGATTTTCTTACACTTGCAGTAAGTTTGCATTTCGGCTTTTAGCATAATTATTTTACGGCATAATTCCGGGCCGCAAATTCATATTGGCCAATGAATATATTCTTCATTGGCGCTATGGAATTGAGCTCGTAGAACACCAGCATAGAGGAACGGTAGTCGTCTTCGTCAACGCTTCTATACGAAAGCGGCGCCAGGGAATGGGAGAGCAGCAGGGCATTGGTCAGCAGCCTGGAAGTTCTCTTGTTGCCGTCTTCGAACGGTTGGATGTAACTTAGGCCAATAAGCGCTATCAGAGCTTTACCGTAAGGAGTGGGGCTTCGAGAAACCGCAGCTGAAAGTTCGTCCACGGCTTCGGTGATTTGGTAGATATTATCTAGTGGACGATAAATGGACCCTGTAACGCCAACGGGTTTTGACCTAAAACCCGAGGCCACGCTTAAGTCTTTAACCAGAATGGCGTGCAGTTCTTCCAAATTTTTCCTTGTTACGGTCTTAAATTTGGCCGGGTCTTTATGGATGAAATTAAAGGCCTCTTTATGGTTTAAAATCATCCGCGCTTCTTTCTTGCTGTGCCCCGGCGCCTCCTTATTTTCCAGAATCAACTTTTCCGTGTCCAAAAGCGTGTAAGTGTTCCCCTCTATTTTTGAGGACTTCCAGGACAATTCAATCACCAGCCTCTCCAACTCCTTTTTTTTGATAGTCGCGGACAAATCCGCGGTTCGCTTTTTATATTCGGCAGTCGCGGTTTCCAGCGTATTCAATTCATCATCCGTAAAGATATCCGACGGGAAGGTTTTAAGCAGATCAAAGTTATAGCCGCGCAGGCCATAGCGTTTGTCCGGCTCTATGGTAATATATTGTCCGGCGTTAATATCGGCGAAAATTCTTCCTTTTGGACTTAAATTATAGCTGGTAGACCTGCCCGCCCCAAGCGTAACCAAAAAGCCTTTGTCCGTCATTTCCGACAAAGCTCTTTTAATCGTAACCAACGAAATATCTTCGCCGGTTTTTCTCAATTCCTCGTATACATGGGAGGATTGCAGCTTGTCCGTCTTTAAGAAAATCCCAATGATTTTTTGCTCTTTTGGGCTTAATTTAAGCATTTTCGTATCATTTAATTACTTTAATCGTATCATATTGATACGATTATTGCAATAGGGGGAAAGTGTCCCCGCTTCGCCCGTCCGCCTAGGCGGACGGGCTATGGCGGGCAAGGCAGGAACCATTTTCTTTCTTTCCTACTTCGCCGAAGGCTTCCCACTTCGCCCAGGCTTTGAGGGACGAGTCGCTGGACTGCGCCAATCCCGAATGACCACCCCGCCGTGAATTTTTTTGACGACCACTTTCTGCTTTTCTTTCCAATCTTCGAATACGCGAATAGGGTCGAATCTCCGAATGGCTACGAATTCGTACACCCATGAATTACGTAATTAAATATGTAATTATCATCTCAAAAAACCAAGACGTTAGCAAACAGTTACCATAAAAATTGAAAAGGCGCGGCTGTCGCGTCTTGATAAAAATATTTAGGGTGGGGGGCGCCTATGGCGCCCCGGAGATGATGATCAGGCTCGAGCGGCGATCCGCCTGCGCAGCGAGGCGCAGACGGAGCACTGTCGCCTCGATCCGCTTTTCGCGGTTCCCACGTTCGACCGCGAGCATGGTGAGCAGGTCCTCGCGCCGAGCCTGGCTAAGGCCGAGGTCGGTGTCGGTCGGGATGACGATCGTCGACTGCATCGGCTACCTCCTGTGGAATGATCTATTAGTGACGCGCGAGGCCTCTGCGGGCCTGGCCCCTCTTGCCCAGTACTACTTGTCCGGGCGATGGGCGTTGCGTGTGATGATCACCCGATCATGGCGGCCGATGAGGCCGAATTGGCGCAGAAGATGCTCCAACTCATATGCCCGCTTGTCCTCGGGCCGAACCTGCTCCCGTCGCATTTCCCGGCGCAGAAAAATTATATCCAAGATAGCGAAGGGAAAGGCCACCAGGCCAGTGAGAGACGAAACGAGGAGCAGTAAATAAACCAGGCCCTCGTTCTGAAGCAGGCCAACCGAGACCGAAAGGGCTGTCAGCATCGCCGTAAGCATACCGGCGAGCCCTAACCGCATAATCACGCCAATTGCTTTACGCATGTTAGCACCTCTTCTTTTCGGGTGAATTCCTCCTGCTTGCCGGTTCCCCAAAACATTTAGCTTTGGGCAAACGGCAAACAGCAACAAACCAACTTAACATATTATATAACAAAAAACAAGCTCCGGGACTTTTTTAAAAATATTCATTTGCGCACAATTCGCGTTAGTAGATAACGCAGGTATCAGTAAATTCCGGTAATAAATCGAATACATGTAATTAATTTTGACAAAAACCACGCCAGGTGCAAAATTAAAAGTATAGTTCCAACAACTCCTAGCCGGGAGGCTGCATGAACGCGCGCTCATTCTACGCGGTGGCGGTATTGGCGGTGGTTGGCGCGGCGGGCCTGGCGTTTGTGCCCTACCCGAACGACCCACCCGCCGGCCAACCGGCCATAACGGCCGACTCCTGCGGCGGCTATGCCTACTTCAGGCCCGCACCAGATCACCCGTATGTGATCAACGAGGTGCTTGAGATGGAGGGCATGTGGGCCGTCGTCAAAGAGGGTGACAGCAGCTATACCTTCCATCCACGGCCGGAGTATACCGACGGCCAGCGGCAAGAAGTACTCTCGCGGGTCCAGATGCTGCTCAACCATATTGCCGATGTGAACGGATACGAGCGAGTTCAGGTGCAGTCCGGCAAATCATACGGCAATGGCATCATACCCATTGCCCCCAGGCCAAGCTCGCCGGAGGTGGCAGGCGAGCCGGTGGTAAGCCGGTTCTGCCCGGCAAGGCACCTGCCCAAGCACCGCATCACCTGACCGCCCGTCCGAGCGCGCCAAAAAATACGAGCCCCGACCGAAATGCGGTCGGGGCTCGCTGCGCTTATAAGGCAAAATCTAATACAGACTTGTCCGTATGTAGACAAATGCTTGAGCCATGGTGTTAAAATTATGAAGCATTTTGTGGAGCTCCCAGATTAAGGCCGGGGCGTCTCCGGCCGCGGCGGCGGACTCTGTGACAAAACCCTCAATCTCCAATTCTGCCGCTTCAGTATCATAAAGAATATCGGTAATTTCGTGAGGTGCCAGGTTGCTCAACCCCAAATCTCCAAGCTGTCTATGGGGATCCAAAATATTTTGCACGGCATTTTCCAAAATTTCCTGCTGTTCTTCCCGTAAGCGCAGACTCTCGAAAGAATTCCGGCCGCGCCAGGCGGAAAATAATTTAATACTGTCTCGGACGTCAAGATCGATGGTCTGTAATAAAGGCGGAAAATTGCCATGCTTGAAAACAGATTCCAGGGGCGCGACGCGCGGCAAAATTTGGTCAATATTTTCTTGTGTTAAAGTAGCGTTTCTAAACAAAAAACGCAGCTGCCGTAATAAAAAGGACAAATATTCAATCAGGCTTTCGCGGTCTTCTCTGGCAATCTCGTCATCCTCGGCCTCTACAAAGCGATCAACTGCGGCTTGAGCGGCGGCATCCGGCAACGGCTGGTCTTTGGGAGACTCGGAGACAGTGCTGATGTCCGGAGCGGCCGCCTCAAGAGCAAAGCCGGGATAGTCGGCAAGGGCTTTTATAAAATTTTGACGAAGGTTTTCAAAGTCCGCGCCCAATTTTTCTTCTTCAGGACCTTCGTGAGAATGTCGGCCGTGTCTTGGTTCGGGCATAAATAAAAAGCTTACTTACGATGCTTAATTTCCGTTTTAAGACCAATAATCTTCCAGAGCTCTTTGCCGGCGCAAAAGTTTTTCAAGCGTATCCTGTGTGCTTTGGCCAATCTGTTCCAAAGCGGTGGTGCCTTCAACCGAAAGTTCAACGCCTTCCCAATCTAGATCGCGCATGCTTGTCTTCATGCCAGTCATACCTCTTATTAACTTTTGCATGCTTTCGGGCGTGTCCTTAACCGCTTGCTCCCGCGGTCCATTGCCAAGTTCTTTTAGGCCGTCCCGAACCGAAACCAATCCTCGATTTAAGTCTTCCAAAGTAATACCCTCCTCGTCGGGCCGGCCATTTAGGGCTGCTACGCCTTCGTGGAGGTCGCGCAAACCGCGGTCCGAAATAAAACCATTAAACTGATCTGGGTTGCTATCACGGTGCGCGAGCTCGTCGGTAAATTCTGTGATGCCTTCCAAAAACTCCCTGATGGTTTCTTTGGGCACCCACTTTTCTTTAGCCTCGGGGGTTTGGTTTTGGGCTTCGGGCTGTTCTGCGGCCGCGCCAATGGTTTCCGGCGCAGAGCCGGGCTGAACGCTTTCCTGCATCTGGGCTTTTGATTTGGCACTTAACTCATGCCCAAGCACCCGCTCGAGCTCGGCTACGGTGGCGGCATGCTCTTCCGGAGTTTGGGGGCGGTCGTCGGGCGAATAACCGGCCTGCCTAGATGCCTCCACTTGCTCAAGATCAACTAAAGAAGGAGATGGTTGTTCAATTGCGCCTGCGTTTGCTTCAGGCCTTTCCGCGGCGGCTTGGGCGCGCGCGGCGGCTTCTTGTTCGCTTTCAATCATAAGTTAAAATTATTTTTCTTAATTTTATGATCGCAGAAAAATTAAATAAAAACAACCGGCCTCGGTCGATGGGGACCGAGGCCGGGAAAAGGGCAAGAGACCATCAACGAAATGTAGGGGCGCTTAGACGTCCGCCATCTGCCGCAACAGCTCGATCTGGTTGCGCAGAAAATGGCGGATGTTGTGAAAGGCAGCGGCCTGCTCCGGGAAATTGCGCGTGGCGGCCTTGAGCATGGGCAGGATGTGCTGCTCGCCCTCCTCGACATAGCGCGCGCGGCCCTCGGGTGTGAACGCGCCCCGCATGGTCTCGAAGTTGTGCAGACGATCCGCGCCCTTGACGATGGACGCGACCACATCCTGGCCCAACTCGGCCATGTACTGCTCGATCGACTTCTTGACGCCGCGGTACTCCTTGGTCATGTGCCAGACGGCATCGGCGATGCGGTCACCGAAGTTCAGCCGAATCAACCCGATGTCGACGTCGTAGTCCTCGCAGAGATCATGAAGGACGTCGGTCGCCAACACTTCCTCCGGGAACACCAGCGTGTCGATGATGCTCATGTGGTACAGCATCATTCTGATCTGATGCAGGAACTCCGCGCTGCCGTCGCGACGACGATGTGAGTGATAGGGGCGGGCAAACTCGAGCGCGCGCAGAGCCACGTAGTACTTGCGCCCGCGCAGGAACCCCTTCGCGTAGGTCAGCCGCTTTTCGAAGGCGCGGTCGATACGCGCCCGCGACTTGGTCTCTTTGGTCATGTTCTCCTCCGGCGGGAATGGGAAAGGACCAAAAAGCATACTGAAAGTCTAAGCCTTAGTCAAATAAACATAAAATCTACCCCCACCTAAATTTCCGCCCAAAATGTCCCCATATGGCCGTTGTTGAGTATATGGGCTGGCCTAAACGCAAAAACTTTTTGATTCCCTGCGGCGACAAATCGTAGCCTTTAATTTCTTTTTCTTCGCCATCAACTAAGGCGATGGCCATCACCGGCTCACGCTTGCCAATGGCGTAAGCCAGCTTTACCTGCACAAAATCGGCCCTAAATCTTTCTAAATAATCAACGGCAATGCGACGGGCCATGTAAGCCCCGGAGCGGTCAACCTTGGTGCAATCTTTTCCGGAAAAGCTGCCGCCGCCAATAGCGTATTCCGGGCCGTAATTGTCCACCACCAACTTGCGGCCGGACAAACCGGAATCAGCATCAAACCCGCCCAGATGCCACTCACCGGCCGGATTGATTAAATATTTTTGGGCGCGGATTGTTTTTTTCACGAGCTTTTCCAAATCGACTGATTTCGAATTTTGAAAACTGGCCACCACGGACAAAACTTTTTTGCCTTCTACGGTTACCTGCACCTTGCCGTCCGTGGCATAAACTTTAAAAATTTTCTGGCAAAGACTCCGCGCCATTTCGTATTCATAAGGCATGAAATTTTTAGTCTCGCGAAGAGCGTAGCCCACCATAATACCCTGATCACCGGCGCCGCCATTATCCACGCCTCGCGCAATTTCCGCGCTTTGCCGAGAAACGTTGACCAAAACCTTATAGCGAGGCCCGACGATACCCTTAACGACTTTTTTAATATCAACTTTAGCGCTGCTTGTAACCTCTCCATTAATGGTAATAAGGCCATGCCCGCCCATAACTTCTACGGCACAACGCGCGTTTTTATTTTTAGCCAAAAAGGCATCCAAAATTGAATCAGCGATGTAGTCGCAAATCTTATCGGGATGCTTGGGCGTTACGAATTCTGCGGTTTTAACCATAATTGAAAATTGATAATTGTAAATTGAAAATTAAAAAATCTTTTCGCGGGAAAAGATTTGATTATTTTATCTTTCCCTCGCGGGCCTGGATGGGGCACTTTATCACGTAACACGTAGCAAGTATCACGTAACAAGTTGCCGGTGGGTCACAGAGCCAGTGCTCTCGCCACACTCTTGATAAATATTTTATTGTCAATTTATTATTACAAAAAAGCCGGGTAAAAACAACCCCTTAAAAGACTTCGACCCCGGCCGTGAAAGCCGGGGTCGAAAACATGCGCGTCCGAAGTTCGCGGCCGGCGCGGGGGCTAACCACCGATCACTGTCCGCGGGCGGGGCTTCTTGGGAACGAAAACGAGAACCGCTCGAACCGGCAGCATCGCGATTCCGGCAACGAGCCAAGCCGCCACAAGCAGAATGAAAAAGAAAGGCAGGGCGGCAACAATCGCGTAGGCCGAAAGCCGCTTGTACATCCGGGTTTTGCGCCAACGCGGACGGACCCAGCGCCGGTACATCACGAGCGGCACCAGCAGGCCAGTCACCAGCAGGGCCAGCCACATCAGGTTCCAGATGGCAAACCCTACAACCAGCGGCGCGGGGTGAATGGTGTAGTTCCACAGCGCCAGCAGGCCCGCGAAACACAACGCCGAAAAAAGTGCCGTCTCGAGCCAATGTATACGGCGCTGGCGGAGGTACCGCGCGGCCGGGTGTATGCCGCAGAGCGTGGCCAGCGTGAGGGAAGCGAAAAACAACTCGCGGGCCCACATCTGACGGGCACCATACAGGAAGAATTCGGCCAACCCGGCGAACAGCAGGGTCGGTCCGAGCAGCCACGGAGATTTCTCATCCGACCGCGCCTGAACTGCCCTGACAGTCGTTTCCATGGCCGGCTCCTACGCAAAGGTAAAGGGGACGCGTTTGTTTCATGCGTCCTCCGACGAGTTGCTAATCCTAACCATATTATTGCAAAAAAAGAAATAAAAGGCAAAAGCCGCACCGGATTACCGGTGCGGCCCCGCGCTGTTCCTTATTTAAATTTTATCTTTGGTATTGCTGATTCTCGCCACTGGGAGTACTGCCGGAGTTGGGATAAGACTGATAATCTGGCTGCGGCCGGTACTGCTCCTGATTTTGTGGGTACTGCTTGGGATTAACCTCGGCCTGATCGCGGTATGGCTGGCGCTGTTCCTGTGCGTTTGGTTTTTGATATTCGCTATTGGGCACGCGGCCATCTTCTTTTTGATACTGCTGCTGCTCCGGATTATTTTTTAGATATTCCTCTTTCATCCTGCGATACTCTTCCGGATTATCTTTATATTGCTCTTGATATCTTTCTTCTTCATTGGGCTTGCCGCGGAAACGGTCATAAAGACCGCGGAACTTGCCTGTTTCCTTTTCCGCCTGTTCGTCGAGTTCTTTAGGCCGCTCCGCGCGAGCCGCTTCGGCGCAAGAACGCGCAGCCGCGTTAAGAGTGTCTGGATCGGATTGATCAGTACTGCCAACCTTAGCCAAAACGCATTGCTTGACCGCTTCGGGCATGCCCTGGCCAAAGCCGCCCACGGGTGGCTGGCCGCTCTGGTCTTGATCTCGTTCCATCTCGCGGCGCTCGCGGTCGCGCGGATCTTCTTTGTTGGTAAACTTTTCAAAACAAGCCCGGGCTAAATCAGCCTTTTGGAGATCTGGCGCTTCGCCGCGGCTCATTTTTTCCATAAAATCATCCTCGCCCACTTGTTCGCGAATACAGGCCTTTACTTCGGGCGAAATATTACTTACCTGCTCTTGCCTGTGCTGTTCCATTTTGCCCTGAAAACTCTCAAAACATTCCTTCATCTTTTCACCAATCTCGGGTCCCGGCATCATTTCGCCGTTTTTCATCTTGGCAAAAGTTTCGGCACCGAGCGCGGCCGACATACAGGTTTCCACCTCGGGTGGCACCTGAAGACTGCCAGCCCGCACGCGGCCCATATTTTCCCGCATATTCTTGGCTTCTTCGGGCTTAATGAAGCCGTTCTTTTCGGCAAATTCTAAACACTGTTTTTGGTTATCCGGGTTGTTGCAAAACGTTTCGCACTCCTTTTTACCCTTACAACCGCCGGGGCCGCCTTCTTTTTGGATCTTTTTAAATTTTTCGATGTCCTCGGCGCTGGCTAACCCGTGCTTTTGAGCAAAGTTAGCGCATTCGTCAAATTTGCCTTCGTCCTGGCAATAGTTCTCGCATTCTTCTTTTGATTTACAGCCTCCCGGCGTTTGGCCGGCTTTCATTAAAGGCGCGAACTTTTTGATTTGTTCTAATTCGGTCTTTTCTATCAAACCGTTCTTTTCCGCAAAACTGATGCATTCATCCATGTGCGCCGGAGCTTCGCAATATTTTTTGGCCGCGGCCGGATTTTTGGCCCCGCCCGGGAAAGCCGTCTTTTCTTTCATGAATTTGGCGTAAGTGCGGGCCTTAGCAACTTCAGTATTGCTCATGAGGCCGCTTTTTTCGGCAAAGGCCAAGCACTTATCTATATTGGCGGGATCGTCGCAATAAGATTTACAAGCATCTTTGCTTTCACAGCCGCCCAATTCGGCAATGGGGAATTGGACATTTGCCAATTCCTTGGCCTGGACTTGCTGGTAGCCGACCAGCAAAGTCAGCACAATCAAGCCAACTGGTATTATTATTTTAAAAATCGTTTTGTGTTTCATATTAGTATTTAATTTTCTGTGTCATTCCGTGTACATGTTCCGTGTAGTTCTGCGATCACTCGAATGGATTGACCTTTACCTCCTCGAAAGGATTGGTAGAAGGCAATTTATCCTTAACGGGATTTTGAGCTTGCTCGTAAACCTTGGCGCCAAGCCCTTCCGCGACCGGGGGTTCACTTTGACCTTTATATTTTGCGAAGTACCAATAGGCCCCGGCGGCGACTAAAACCGCCAATATTAGTATGGGTATTATAATGTGGGCGAAACCTAAATTATTTTTTTGCATGTTTGTTTTTTAAATTAAACCGGGACCTTTGATTTTAGCTCAAGCATTCGCAGACACTATTGTATTTAAAATAACAAATACGGGGTGGAAAGGCAAAACGCGGCGGGCAAACGAAATTACGGCAAACGTTAACAGGCGTAGGTAAAATGGAGAGGCGCGTCGCTGCCCGGATAGAGAGGGATGGTAACATTAAGGCTGACTTCATCTTCATTTTTAGCGGCGGCGGCGATGGCGGCCGCAACCTCGTCTGTAACTTCGGCCGTAGTTTTGAATTTATTATTTTCAATAATGCCGAGGCGGAATAAAAGCTTGTCGCCGTCTTTCTTGTTAACGGCATTGCCTTGCGCAATAAGCCCCAGATAGTGCTCGTAAAAAGTTTTGTGGGGATCCGTACCGGCAGGCTCCACGACCATATAAATAAAATTGACCGGCTTGGTTTTGCCGCCATAGTCAGCAACATTTTCGCTAATAACGCGAAGCTTGCCGCTGACGGCAAGGCTGCCGGCGGCGTCCGATCCGGTGATGGGATTATTAAACTTGCTGAAAGTTTTATCTTCCCAGTAACGGCAGGATGTGGCCTGCTCCATGGTCAAACTGCCTATGGATCCAGGCGATTCCCGGGCGGTTGGCTCTTTATCTAAGATCGGCTCGTCTCGAATTTGATCCTCCTGCTCCGTTTGCGTCTCCGGTGCCACCGCCGATTTTTGACCATACCAGAAAATAGCCACTAACACTAGGATAAATACAAGCAGTCCGATGGGTAGTAGTGTCTTGAAACTATAATTACTAATCATGCTTATATTTTAGCGCAAAGCAAGAAGATTGGCCATTAAACAGATATGACGGCATCGCCGCTCATTATACTTTTGGGGCTGCCTTTAATTTTTCAAACAGGTATTTTTTTAAAAATATTTCTTTCTTAATTAGTTAGACAAATCACTTCTGGCATTTGTTTGCGATCGTAAATATTTGCCCGACTTACAAACCAAAGGCTTTTAAAAGATTTTTATCCTTGCCCAAATACTTACCTTCAAACAAGCTAACATAGGGTTCAATTTCATAAAACCGACACAGCTCGGCTAACTCATTGCGGCACGGGTACGGACAAACCCAAACGCTTTTTTGCACTTGTTTAAATGCCAATTCTTTAAGTTTACGGCGCAAGGCATTGCGCTTAGCTTTATATTTTTCCGGTATATCAAAAATGGCTAAACGTAATTTACCGTCCCAACGCGGCGGTTTGGCAATTTGCAAATTTTCAATCTTTAATTTTTGAAAAACTCGCCAGGCCGTTTTGGTAATCTTAACCGGCATCTTTGGTCCTAATTGTGTAAAATCGACTAAGCCCCGCTTTTTCATGCGATTCAAAGCTTGACGATAATATTGATCATGAAAGTCCCACGGCCAGCGATTATCGTGGTTGAGATAAAAAACGGCGTTGCGATAGGAAAATCTGCCCAAGGTTTGATCCCAGGCCATAAACAATTCATTCAATATCCGCATGGCAGTGGAATTTTTATGAAAATGGTATTTTGGTTTCTTCCTCACTTTTATCCTTTTCCTAATTAGGTAGCGCTTAGCTGGCATTTGTTTGCGATCGCAAACAAATGCCAGATCCACTAGGCATCCTATCTAAGCATCTTAAAGACTGCTTAATCATCTCATTATTAATTCATCCTTGGGCTTGCGAAAATGATCGACAAGTTTACGAATGGCGAAGCCAACAATATACCCAACTACAAAAAGGATGGCCAGCCAATAGCCGTCAGTGGAGTGGAAAATAAAATCGTAGCTAGAAATTGCAAGTAAGATTAGTGTAGTTATCAAAACAAAACTTGTCCGCCAGTACTTATGTAACGAACCGAGAAGGAGACCGAATAAAACATGAAATGACATTTGCATACCACTTAAGAATAAGGCCGGACCGCCCGTCAGACCTACATCAAAGTATTTCTGATAATACATAATTACAGGTACCGCTAAAAAAAATGAAATAATTAAAACCAACAAAACAAGACCGGAATCTTTTAAAAATTTTATTATAAAACTTTTCATATTGGTTTTCTCTTTATAAATAGCCAAGCTAGCAAGACCACCCAGGAAGGGCGGGTAAAAAATCCCCAAAGCAGCATCTTGGCCTTTTACCCATTGCCAAGAGAGTGTATATACTGTCCCGCCATCAAAGCGGCGTACGAAAGTAAAACTAAGGCTGAAACGATCAGAAAAAAAACTTAGAATCTTTGTGTTTGTCGGGAGACATGTTAGTCTTGCTGAGTAGGGGCTGTCCTTCCTTTATACCAAAAATAGTCAAAAACTTTACGAATTGTAAAACCAATCAGATAACCGGATATTAGTAGTGCCGGAAAAAGATATTTAGCTTCAGTAAAATTAATAACCGAATCAATTGTTAACCAAATAACTAACACTATTATTAATATATATAACTTACTCTTATACCAAGTCCTATACCGCAAACCAAAAAGGAGAGGAGTGAGAAATAAAAGCGACAATAGAACTCCCGTCAGATAGGCAACAGTACCCCCCCAACCATCTGAATAAAAAGCATCATAAATTCTAATTGCTGGCACCCCGAGCAAAAAAGCGGCAACAAATACTAAAATGAGTAGTCCCAGATTTATTAAAGCCTGCTTCATATTTTTAAATTTTTCTTTTTGCTAAAAACCAAATTAATACTAAACCTAATAAAACCGCGCTGCCAAATATAATCCAGTTTATTGGATATTTTTTCTCTTCTTTCTTATTATCGGCCTCAACAAGGCCCCGTTCCTCTGCGCCTAGCACCTGAGGTGGTACAACAGGTTCTTGCTCGTCAATAATTGGCTCAAGCGGAGTTAGTAATGGAATATTATTTTCAGCTACTGTTTCGGTTCTCCTGCGGGGCAACTCCGCCACTGAATCTATTTTTTTCTCTTCCTCGGGCTTATTTTGCTTATTAGCTTCTAGCCCTTCTATGTTGCTTATCCCTTGTTCAGTTAAGGTTACGGTCAATTCATTCAGACTGCCGGCCTGGGCCGTACCAGAAAGTTCATGGGTTGAGCTTTGATCTTCCGTAATAAAATTGATGCCCACCCTGTACTCACCTCCACCGGTACCAATGACTTTAATTTTGTAGTCACCGGGTAATGGGTCAGTGATGATGATGTAACTATCATTTTCCGGATCTATATAAATATTGTCTGGTAAATTTTCGCCAAATTTTATTATCTGCCCGTTGGGATCAATAATTTCTAAATTTACGGGCGAATATTTATCAATGTAAAATATTTTCTTAACTGGCTTTATTGGCTCACTCAAAGCCACGTTTTTTTTGTTAAGTAATTGACTAGTAACAACGCCGCGCAGAATAATGGGCATGTCTGAATGATCGGCATTTTCAACCAAAAGACCTCCCGTAAGGGATTTGGCACTAAGAGCAGGTACGGTGCCGTCGCCTATGCCCGCATGTTCTTTAGATATCATGCCGTGCTGCCAGCGATCAGCGACATTGCTGGGACTGACCGTAATTTTTTCTAATGTAGAGCTATTTTTATCGCTTACTATATTTACTACCCTAACCCTGCTTAATCTGTCGCTCGTTTGTGATAATTTTTCTAAAAAGCTGTTGCATGGATAAAGAGCTTCGCGGCAGGGAGAATAAGAAATTTCTTTGCCATTTATGGCAAGAGTTATATAATCGTAAACTGGCAGTAGCTGGCCAACAGACTTAACTCTTTCTCTAACATAACGGCCAACATCCAAACGTTTAATGTTGTAAGGACCAAAACTTCTAGAACTACGGTATCCATTCTCATGCGCCTCTTTCGTTAGTAAACCATCTAAAAGAATATTACCAGGATTGTCTCTTTTAACCTCCCCTGCTTCCCAAATAGAATAGACCTTAGCCGCACCCAAATGTGGCGTACCTAAAAATATCACCTGATCTATATCATTAGCATACTCGTCGCTTTGTACGTAAGCACGCGTAACCAAGCCGCCCATGCTATGGGCAACCACATCAACCTTAGAGCATCGACACTCGGATTTTACGCTATCTATTTTTTGCTTTAATAGTCGCCAAGTTATCTCATTGCTATTTCGCCATTCATACGGAAACTTGTATAAAGTTTGATTATCGACATATCCATTTAAACGCAAAGTATTTAAAAGGTCATCGTAGGTCCGCCTAATCGGATCAAGCGTCAATTCCCCACTCGCACCCTTGTTCTTAGGCCAACTTCCCAAGATCCCAGGCACAATGATCACCGGATCGCGGTCAAGGGGCTCCACCTTAACACCCACTTTGGCCACCGCGGTCTTCGTGCGGTTAACGGCCTTAAATTCATAAACCGTATCAGCGGCAGGCTTTAGCACCATAAAACCCGAATAGTATTGTCGAAGGCCCAACGGACTTATATCAAGATACTCGGCATTCGTGACTTCCCATTTCAATACGGCCGTTTCGCCTTTAAGCACGCGCTCCGGCGAAATGGAAACCTTCAATTCAGGCACGGCATAAATCGGCTCGGCCCGGCGTCCGGCATTAACCGTTACGCTCACGCTGTCTGAAGCCGTGCTTGAGCCGGTGCAACTCAAAGTGAAAATGGTGGTCTCGGCCGGTTCAACTGTTTCGCCGCTCGCATTGCTTGTGGCCTTGGCGGTATTGCTCCAATTGGCAAGCGAAGGCGCGGCGCTGCCACTACACGCGGTAACGCTGCTCGTTAACCAGGTTAATTTTAGGCTTTCGCCCGCGTTGATTTCCGGCAAGCTGGCCGATAAATCAACCTGCGGCGGGTTAACATTCACCGTAACGCTCGCGGAATTGCTGGTAGCGCCGCTGCAACTTAAAGTAAAAGTGGCTGTACTGACAAGCGTGACTGATTCGCCGGATGAGCTTATGTTCTTGCTGGCGCTATTCCAGTTGGCGACTGTTGGCGATGACGTGCCCGTACAACTGTTCACGTTACCGGAAGACCAAGAAAGCGTTACGCTCCCGCCCGAATCTATATTTGCGCTGCTGGCCTGCAAGCTAACCGAAGCGTCACTCGCGGCATAGGTGATGGTAAAAGATTTGGTTTGGCCCGGCGTAATACTTAAAGTGTGCGAAGAAAGATTTGCCTCCACGCCGTCCGAATTTTCGATTTTGCTGACGGCATAAAAAACTGGCGGCGTGACGGCGATAGTATAGGTGGTGCCAGAACTTGCCGGCCGTACAGTATGCGTAGAAGATGTGCCGCTGCCCGTTAAGCTTTGCGGCGAAATAGTCCATGATCCGCCGGTCACATTGGCTGAAACTTCCAGGGTGGCATTGCATGTAGCCGTAACACTGCTGCTGGCCGCACTTTGGGCCGATTCCGCTTCGCTGGTTACTGAAGAAACTGTGTAAGTAAAACTGTTGCCATATTTGTCGCTGGCAATACTGTCTTCATAACTTGTGCCGGAACTGACGGTCGTTAAAACGCTGCTGCTATCAGAGCGATAAAGCTTATAAGAAGTGGGTGTAACCGCGCCGCTTACCGCGCTCCAACTTACCGTAACTTTGGGACTGGCCGGGGCTGAACCGGTACAGGACAAAGAAACGCTTGGCGCGCCCGGCACACTCGGGGTAGGCGGCCAAGCACCAAGCCAAGGATCAAAGTCGATGCTGCCTTCGGTTTTAACGCCCGTGCCGCTGCTATTAAGCGTGCTATGGTATGGGCCGGAATCAGCGCCCCAGTAATTGCTCTCCGCTGTCACGGAAGTGCTGGCATTGTCATTATCGATGGCTAAAGCGTCGCCGCTGCAACCCGAAAAATCACTTAAACTTACGCTCAAAGTACCATCATTTTTAACGGAAACGCAGCGACTGTTGGCATTGTCCACAACATAACCCATTGTCAGTCTGGTCGCCGAAACATCCGCGTACTGGCCAATGTATAATTGTCCTTCACGATAGCCCGCGCCAACAAAACCAAAGCCGCCGTACCGAAAGGTAACATACGTGAGCGTGGATTGCTCAACACCCGAAGCGGTCGGCTTAAAACGCAGGCCGTCCCAATCATCCGCGGCCGGGCTGGTGGCAGAGCTATCGCCATTAGTATCACCACCGGCCGCATCGTCTTTATTTGAAGTAAAAATAATGGGCGAAGCGGAAGTCCCGCTCGCAACCATCTTGCCCTCCACCAACAAACCCGCGTATTGTGAAGATTTAAAAATCGTGCCAGCCGGAACGGTGAGAGTCTCTTTGATCTTAACACCGGCGGTCTCGGTCACCCTTGAACTTAAATGAATGGGCAAACCAAATTGAGGTAAAGCCATGTCCCCGCTCACTTCGCCTTTCCAGGAAACAAACTGGCCGCTACTGCTTGGCCAAGTGGTATTGGTGGCTGTGATGCCGCAGGTATGGTACAAATCGATCGCCGGCCACTGGCTGGCTGCCGTATCAGAAAACGTGCCGTTAGTAACGCTTAGCACGGGACGATAACTTGTAAAAGTATAAAGCCCGCAGCTTAAGGCGCCTTTGTTTCCAGAAGTGCTGACGCCCGTTAAATTAACAGTACCCTGATAAACCACCAAAGCCATATCGCCATTGTTGGTGCCGTTGTTGCTGATGGTGACATTGGTGAGCGTGCTCGTGGCGCTGCTGCTAGATTGTCGAAAGCCCTCATCGGCGTTAGTGTCGATCGTGACGTTCTCCAAGGCAACGCCGGGACCGGACTCGACAGATACCACGGGCATATAACTGCCCGAACCGGTCTTGCCGCCATATTTGATATCCGCGTACTTAATTGTACCGGTGCCGGAATCGGTAAATTTAATCTGGCCCCATTTGCCCGCACTTTCGGTATTGGACCGGAAAACAATACGGCTGTCGCTCGTACCAACGGCAGTTAAAGTGCCTTTGACATTTAAAACACCGTTACTGTTAAAAGTAACGGTGGTACCGGCTTCAATGGTCAGAGTTACGCCAGCGGAAACAGTAACGGTGTTATTGATTGAACAAGGGCTGTTGCAAGTGGTATCGCTGCTAATGGTGCCAGAAAGAGTTTGGCCGCGCGCCGGTTGAATAGCAAATACCAAACCGGCCAAAACAAGTAATGGCAAAAGGCTCGTTGCGATTTTGTTTCGCAAATCTCTCATCCTCTTTGGCCCCGTATATCAACCTCAATAAATCTTAAAGCTTTGTGACTTATGTGAATTTATTAAGTGTTTAAAATTATTATCGGCACCGCGCCTACTCTACCCGTTCTGCGGTTTAAGATTAGAAATCCAGTCTCAAAAAGACAAATTATCAATATTATCAAAAGGTTATTTAAAAATACAATACTAGCAGAACGATTGAGGTTGTATTACGGGGTTTGGCCCCGTTAATTTCTGATAACATTATAGACTCCTATTACGCCATAGGCAAGTTATAAAAAGCAAACGCCGGCGTCCTGTAGACCGCCGGGCGTTTTTTGTTCGTTGCCGCTGTTCCACTACTTCCGACGAGACCAGCGAGCCTCGCTACTGGCCGGCGCAGCGTTTTCCTCCTGGGGGTAGACCCTTTCGCCCGTCTCCGCCTCTACGAAGATAGCGGGGCCCGGGAGAATCGGGAACTGCCGACGGAAGACCACCTGGGACGGGAGCGGCAACATGGTCCCTTCGCCTTCACGGGGTTTCAGCATGTCTTCCTCCAGATTGAGATGTCATTCCCACGCACCGCCCATACAAAAAAGCGGTAGCGATGGTAATATTATATTTGGAAAACGGATAACAGACAAAATTAAGAGATAACCGACACTTTTCTATTTCAATAAAATATGTTAAAATCAAAACGTGTAAATTTGTAAATGCCCGGGTGGTGGAACGGTAGACACTGCGGCTTGAGGTGCCGTTGCCTATTCAAATGGCGTGCAGGTTCGACTCCTGTCCCGGGCACCAA
>CAZSSD010000004.1:0-37891 GCA_964609765.1 uncultured Candidatus Saccharibacteria bacterium
TAATCAGGTTTGGCCGTGCGTTCCATTATGCCGGGAATTTCTCTAAACTGCCGGCGCACCTCTTCCACTACCGCGTGTCCGGCCTTGCCCACCGCTTCCATGGCCATTGAACCGAATAGATAGGGCAGCAAGCCCCCGATGAACAAACCGGCAATAACATTGGGATCACTCAAATCAAACGAAACTTCGCGGCCAATAGCAGCCAACTCTTCCGTATAGGCCGAGAACAAAACGAGAGCGGCAAGACCGGCCGAAGCAATCGCGTAACCCTTGGTCACGGCCTTGGTGGTATTGCCAACCGCGTCCAAAGGATCGGTAACGTTGCGCACGCTTTCAGGAAGATCCGCCATTTCGGCAATACCGCCGGCATTATCCGTAATTGGGCCAAAGGCATCAATGGCAATAATAATCCCGGTTAAAGAAAGCATAGCCATCACAGCCACGGCAATGCCATAAAGCCCGGCAAAACTGAAGGCCGCCAAAATACCGGCCACAATCAAAATGACCGGCCAGGCCGTGGACTGCATGGAAACAGCCAGTCCGGTGATGATGTTAGTACCGTGGCCGGTGGTGCTGGCATTGGCAATTGATTGAACCGGCTTATATTTTTTGCTCGTGTAGTAGTCGGTGATCACGAACATACCGGCCGTAACCAAAATGCCTATGAGCGCCGAGTAAAACAGATCCAAAACTTCATAACGGCCGTTTTCGCCCATTAAGCTTGAGGTTAAGAAAAAGAAAGCAATGGCCGATAAAATACCGGCCACAATCAAACCGCGATACAAAACACTCATTACGTTTTGAGCGGTGCCGCCCCGGACGGCAAAGGTCGCGAGTATTGAAGCAATCAAAGCCACCGCGCCAATGGCCAAGGGATAAACAATCGCGCCGCCAAAGCCGGGCAGCAGCAAATTGCCCAAAAGCATTACGGCTATGGCAGATACGGCGTAAGTCTCAAAAAGATCGGCGGCCATGCCGGCGGTATCGCCAACGTTGTCGCCCACGTTGTCGGCAATCACAGCCGGGTTGCGCGGGTCGTCTTCGGGAATGCCGGCCTCGATTTTACCCACCAAGTCCGCCCCAACATCCGCGCCTTTGGTAAAGATGCCGCCGCCCAAGCGCGCGAAAACAGAAATTAAGCTCGCGCCAAAGCCCAGACCGATTAAAGCGGTTAAGTCGCGCGTGATCCAGTAAAAAACCGTGATAGACAAAAGCGCGAGCGCCGCCACTGTTAAACCGGTAATTGAACCGGCGCGGAAAGCAGTGCCAAGCGCGGCAGGCACGCCTTGATGCGCGGCTTGAGCGGTGCGCACGTTAGAACGCACGGCCACGGCCATACCCACATACCCGGAAAGCGTAGAGGCGATCGCGCCGACCAAAAAACCAATGGCAGCCAGCCAAGACAAGAGCCAACCCAAGACCACAAACAAAATAATGGCGACTATGGCTAAAACTTTGTATTGGCGCAAGAGATAGGCATTGGCGCCAATTTTGATAGCCTCGGCAATTTCGCGCATGCGCTCATTGCCCGTAGGCAGTTTAAGCACATGCCAAGTTAATATTCCGGCAAAGACAAGCGTAACTATACCCGCGAGCGTGGACAATAAAAGTACATTGTCTACAGACATTTTTAATTTATTAAGATTAATTAAACTTAAAAAGCCATACTTGGCTTAAATTCATATTTAATAATACATAAGATACCGCAAATCTTCAACCATCTAAATGCTTAAAAGGGCTTATTTTAATAGAGTTTTAAAGCATTTTAACCCTTGACAATTTCCTAAATTTATGATAAGATTTACCCGACTTGGGCAAATGGGCCCTATGTCCGCGCCGGGAGCTCTCGAGCGCGTTTGACATTCCCGGAGCACCGGGCACAAAGGAGCGACACATGACTAATGTGTGGCACAACAAGGAAGGTCCCCCGGAAGGGGCCGAAGTACCCGAAGTGGCCGAGTTTTACTTCGGGCCAGACCTCGCCCAGCTCAACGGCAGGGCTCAACGCCGGATCGACCAGATCATGGTCGAGTTGGCGTTCGAGCTCCGCGACTGGAGCGAGGTGGACGAGCGCGTCAAGCGCCTCCGGCGGCGCCTCCAGGCCATCATGGCCACTCGAGGCGGACTGGAGCCGGACATGCTGCGCTCGTTCGCGGAGCGTTTCGTCGCGCTAGTACCGGAAGTGCAGCGCTACCAGGCGCGCATGTTCCGACACTTCGAAACCGCGCGATGCACCGCAAGCCCCCTCGGGCTGCTCACGTACGAATACGAGCAGTACCTAGAGAGCGAGCTGTTTGGCGCGATCCGCAAGGATGTCCGCGCCGACATGGCGGGCCTCAACACCGACACCCCTTCCGTGGAGAACTAGATGACCATCAACTGGAGCAAGTTGCTCTCGTGGATCCCGAGCCTTCGCTCGGTCGAACCCGAGGACAGCGACGAGGCCCCGGCCGCCGTGCAGGCGCCGGTCGTGGAGCACATCCACACCGAGGTGACCGTAGACTCGGTCGAACCGGCCGCGCGGCCCGAACCCGTGCCGATGGCGCCTCCCGCGCCGCCGGTGGTTCGGACGGAGCCGCAAGGCCCGCACATCGACGGCCGGCAACTGCTCGCGCAGATCGACCGCCTCCGGACCGATCCCGAGCGCATTCCGGCGCTGATCGAAGTGGCCAAGGAAGACGCCGAGAAGGAGGGTAGTATAGACGCGGGCCGGATTTTCGACCTCGTGATCGACTTCGTGCGCGAGCTGTGGCAGGGCTGGGCCGTAAACGGCCTCGTGGCCTTGTACGCGGCCAACGACGCCATCCAGCAGTATCTGAACCAGGGCTGGCTCACCACCACCCTGGCCGACTACAACAGCCGGATGATCGCCCTCAACACCGGCCTCCACGACCGCCTGTACCTCGCGGCCAAGAACGAGCGCGCGGCCAAGCGCCAGCAGCAGCGCGAGCGCGAGGCCAAGCGCCAGCAGCAGCGCGAGGAGCGGGAAGAACGGGAGCGTAAACACTCCGCGACCGTGGCCCAGTACAAGGCCATGATCCAGGAGACGACGCAGAAATTGCGCCAGCTCAAAATCAATCTGACTGGCGATCCGGACGCGGTGATCAGGAGGCCGAACCCCAAGGCCGCCCGGCTCGTAGGCTTTGCCATCTCTGCCGTGGCCGCCTACCTCGAGTTCGGCGCTGGCTTCGAAGTCGTCTCGTTTCAGATCGACCCACGCGTCGCTCGGGCTATCTCCATCGCCTCCATCGTGTCGGTGATGGTTCTAGCCAGATTCGGCGGCGAAGGTATCCCTAAGCTGCAACAGCCGGCGGACGCCAAGGACAGGGCCAGCGAGCTCTTCCCGGACGGGACAGACCCGGTTACGGGAGAGCGCGTTGTGATCCATAAGCCCTCGCGCCGAACGCGTTGGGTGACGGTCGTAAACACCCTCGGCCTGGCGCTGTTCTCGGCATTCCTCCTCGTCTCGCGCTATTTTATGGCCTGGAAAGAGATCGACGGGCAGCGCACCTTCGACTGGACCGGCACGTTCGCTACGATCTTGCTGGTCGTGGTCGGCTGGATTTATTGGGCCATCTACGCAAAGATGAGTGCGCCGTTCGAAAAGGCGGACCTGGACAAACTCGATACCCTGGAGCCCGAGCTTGCGCGCCGGCGTCTGGCACTGTTCAAGTTCGATCCCACCGAGATCGTCTTGAGCGAGGCCGAGGAGGCCAAACTCAATGAAGGTGTCGAGCAGGAAGATCTGGTTCCGTCGGAACAAGATCTCCAGCCCGCACCCGCATTCAGCACTCCGCTCGAGGCGGCAACGCTGAACTACGTGGCCACGGCTCAAGCCGAGTACACGAGCGAGGCCAACGCGGCGGTGAGGCAGCTGCAGAACGCGCTCGCCCAGGCCAAGGCGGCCAAGACGACGTTCCTAGGGGTCTACGGCGACTACCAAGATCTGGTGCAGGCAGTCATCGCCCGCGCGTTGGGCCTGCTCCAGTATGTGGCCCAGGAACTGCTGCTGCCGTTTACACCGGCGGACGCCGAGGGTGCGGCGCGCCGGCTGCGTACCATCCTGCGCCCGCCCGAGATCGAGCGGGATGGCAAGGTGGTCAAGATCGCGGCAGTCGCGCGGGTAGAAGGCCTGCTCGATGTCGAACCCGAGGTCACGGAGCACCCCCTGAACGACTTCGCGACGCTCGAACTCCAAATCGGGCGCGAGCTCGACGACGAGGCACAGAGTGTGCAGCGAGCCGTCGAGGAGGCGGCGGCGGCAGTCAGGCGGGAGCTGGAGGACGACCAGGCTCGGTTGACGCAAGAACGCGAGCAGATCGAGGCCGAGAGGATCGATCTGGCCGAGCAAAGGCGCCGGGACGCAATTCGCCGTCGTATGGCGCAGAAGCGGCCGACCAGCGGCGAGCCGCAGGGAGGTGAATAATGGCCGCTGCCAAGAAGATCGCGAAGAAGCATCCGGCGAAGAAAGACGACCATGAGCTCCCGTGGTGGGCCAAGGCTGGCATAGCCTTGATTATCCTCGGCGCCGTGGGTAGCATCCTCGAGTTCTTCGTCGCGGACTGGCTGTTCAAGTCCAAGATGTTGACCTGGCGGGTGGAGCGTACGATTTGGGCGACGCAGCCCGTTCCGTACGACTCGCTAAAAGCCCACGAGGCCAAGCTGCTCGACGGCTCGGGAGTGAAGCTGCTCCTGGTCCGCCAGTCGGGCCGTAGCCTCGACTCTGTCGAGGTTAGGCTCGACAGCCTGGCTTCGCGCCCGGCAAAACAGCCCCGTCTGAACCAGATCGCGGCCTTCCGCAAGCGACTTCAGAAGGCCGAGGCTGAATTCTACGCCGGCACCCAGTTTCACCTTCCGCTCACGGTCTTTACGGACGTGACCGAGGGCGGGGACACCGCAGTCCTGCGCCGGATCCAGACAGTGTCAGCCGAATTCAACCTCAAGGGCCTGCTTGGCAAGGGCCACGGCCTGGAGGTAAGTCTGCGTCGGCTTACCGAGGGTGAGTTCGCCGACGGCTGGGACTTCGAGCTGGCACCAGGCACAGGCGCGCAGGGGCTGCAGATGCTGCGCGATTCCATCCAGCAGCTCATCGCTGGACAGCTGGTGCGCAGCGAGTCCTGCATCTTCTACGGGCTCTGGGAGGCGCTCGGGAAGCTGCCGGAGCGGCAGACCCGTGTCGTCGTGATTCACAGCGACGGTGCGGAGAACTGCCCTCGCACCTTCAGCCTGTATAACGGCTGGAACCAGATCCTCGCCAAGAGGAACTGGCTACAGCTGGACCGACAGCTGAAGGACGGCTATCCCGGCATGCCCGACCTCTCGCAAATGCGGATCTACTGGATCATCCCCCGGGCAACCGGCGCGGCTGGTTCGCGGGTCCGCATGATCGAGAAGTACCTCGAACACCTGCTGGAGGAGAAGGGTAAGGCCAAGCTGAAGATTCTGTTCATGGCCTGATCTTTCCTCCAGTCCCACCAAGTTTATTGCCACACAATCACATCGCTTCGCACCCGTCAGTGGCGCAAGCAAAAGGCCCCCGGCGCTACGGCGTTCGGGGGCTCTCTTCATTCACGGGAAGTCCGACTTCCCGTGAATCTATTTTCGTTCGTAGCGGCCCATAAGCTCCCCCTCCGCCAAAATATGATGCTCTAGGGCGTTTTCGAGCATATCGATGGAAGCATCTTCGGGCAAATTCAAAACATTATCCAGAGCGTAAATCTTAAAAAAATAGCGATGCTCGCGGTCGGGCGGACAGGGACCGCCATAGCCGCTTGCGCCAAAGCCAGTATTGCCTTCAACTGCGCCTTCCGGTAAATCATCTTCGTCAATTTCAGATGTTTCGGGCGGGATGTTCCAAGCTGTCCAGTGGATCCACCGGCCGGCCGGCGCGTCCGGATCGTCAACAATTAAAACCAACGATTTTGCTTCAGCCGGCACATCGGTAATAGAAAGCGGGGGACTCACATCCGCGCCGTCACAAGTATATTTGGACGGAATGGTTTCATTATATTTAAATGCTGAACTTGAAAGTGTCATGATTTTTGCAATTTTCAATTTCTAATTTTCAATTTTCAAACAATGATTCAATTTAAAAAATTATAAAATTGGAAAATTGTTTAGAAATTAGAAATTGGTTTATTAATTTTTAGCGAAAGCGTATATTGATCCTCAACTCGTCAGCGTGTTCGGGCAAGCCCGAAGCATTGGCTTTTTCTAAAACTAAAAATCCGTTATTCGTATCCATCGGCGCTTTAAAGTTTAACTGTCCTTCAAACGGCACATAATCCGCTGTCATCCAATTGTCCCGGGCTTGGGCATACCCCACCGCAATCTCTTGGCCGTTGCTGTCGACGAGCCTAATAGGGAAAGTTGCCTCAAAAAACCAGATGCCGCGGGCTTCGCCGTCTACGCTCAAGGGGCTAGTCACAACCTGGCCGGGGAGCGGGGTATTAACTTTTATCAAATCTTTATAGATTATCGGCCCGGTGACGGCGTCATTTTTAGGCGCGCCATTTTGCGATGAACCGTTGGCGGGCTGGCTGGGCGGCCTTTGCGAACTAATCAACCAATAGCCAAGACTAACAGCCAGAGCGGCCACGGCGAACAAAATAAAAATGAAGGTTTTTTGACGGGGCATAAGTCTTATTTAAACTGTGGCAATAATTTAGGCGATGGCTTGGCGTAATCACCCATGTGAATAATGTTCTGCTTGGCAAATCCGCCATTGACCTCCAAAACGTATTGCACGGGTGAGGCGGATGTAAAAGTTTTCGGAAATGTCTCGGGTGACACATTTTCCGTGATATCGGCGACCATCCAGTTTTTATCAAGCCAGATAATATCAATGGCAAAGTTCATATCCTTCATCCAGAAAGCGGGGTAGCCAGGCTTGTTGTAAGCGAAAAGCATGGCCCGATTAGGGGGCAGAACGGGGCGCCCAGACAAACCCTGCACTTGTTTTTGAGCATTCTGGGCAAGCTCAATATCCAAATTAATACCGCCTAAATTGAGGCCCTTTTCTATTATGACATTATCCCGCGCCGGCATAGATCTCAATAGGACAAACAATCCAATTATGACTAGGCTCAAAATGCTGATTTTTTGAAAGGTTGTCATTTATTAATATTATACATATTGCCGGGGCCGATTAGCTTCCGTGTTTCATGTGGGCTACCGCAAATTTTTGGTCTGTATCAACTTTTTTGCCCGGATTAAAAATATTAAGCGGATCAAATATTTTCTTGGTTTGTTCAAAGAGCGAATAGACCTCAGGCCCGAACATCTTGGCCAAATATGGCCCGCGAATAAGGCCGTCATTATGCTCGGCGCTCATCGAGCCCTTATATTCAAAAACCAAATTATAAACCTTGTCGGAAAGCTCGGCAATAATATGGTGCGCCTCGGGATCAGACAAATCCATAAGGGGTATAATGTGAAAATTTCCGTCGCCAACATGACCGGCGATAGTGTAGATAAGCTTTGGATAGGCGGCCAGTAGTTTCTCGAGCTTTGGCAAAAATTCCGGCAGGACATCGGGCCTGACCACGATATCGTCTATGAAAGGCGCCGTCTGCTTGTTTTTTACTTTTTGGCGGAGCAGATTAAAACTTTCCCTCCTGATGATTTTATATTTTTGCGATTCAGCATCATCTTTGGTGATGCGTGTTTGCAGGTTAAACGAGGCTAAGCTTTTTTGCGCGGGATTGATTTTCTGCCAGACTTCCGCTTCGGTATCGCCCGTAAATTCAGCCGTCAAAACTAACCGAGGTAAGCCGCCGCGCAAAAACATTACGAATTCGGGCAAGAATTTCAGACCCAGAGAAACAATATTACTCTTAAGCCTTTTCACGAACATCGGAATAAACTTAATGGCTAATTTTAAAGTGTGGTCATCATAGGACTCAAAAGTTTCCGGCTTAAATTTTAAAACTTCGTTAACAATTTGCCCCAAGCCAGTTAAATCTTTTTCGCGCAAAAAGATAACCAAAAGCTTGCTTTGTTTTTTAGGCTGGATAAGGCGGAACTTAACTTGGGTAATCAAGCCGAGCGTGCCTTGGGAACCCACCAACAGTTTAGCCAGGTTGAAAGTTTGGCCATCCCATATGTCCCAGAGATAATAGCCGGAAGAATTTTTCGACACCTTTGGTTTTGCGGCCTGAATCAGATCGTAATTTTTACTGACTAACGCGTAAATACTGCGATAAATTTGGCCCTCAAAATCTTTTTGGCTCATCTTTTCCTCAAGCCCCCTCTGGTCAAGGGCCTTTAAAACATATTCCCGCCCGTCGGACAAAACCGCGCGCAGCTCTTCCACATAATCGATGGTTTTGCCGTAGGAGAGCGTGCGTTCACCGCCGGCATTGTTGGCGACCATGCCTCCGATGGCGCACATTTCGCGAGAGGCCGGAAAAGAAGGCATAATTAAAGATCTCTTCAAGGTTTCTTTTTCAAAATCTCGGTAATAAACGCCGGGTTCAACCAGTGCGTAGCCAGAACCGATTTCCTGAATATGGTTAAAATATTTAGTAAAATCCAAGACCAATGAATCATTTAAAGGGCCGCCGGTCATGTCCGAGCCGCCCGAGCGGGCGGTGAGGGATAAGAGCGGTTCGCCGGCTTTGTTTTCATTGACAAAATTGACCAGCCGCCCAATATCCTCGCTATTTTTGGGGAATATTACGGCCGTTGGCGTAATCTCGAAAAGACTGGCGTCACGGCTGTATTTTTTTAGAGTTTCGGCATCAGTCGCGATATCGCCTGAAATTTTTTCTTTAAGCGCTTCCAGATTCATGTTTATTTGTAGGTTTGCAAAAGCCTGTGGAGAAGCCTAACCGGATAGCCGGTGGCGCCCTTACTCAAGTAATCGCCGTCCTCGGCGGTCATGCGCGGCGCCATATCAATATGCACCCAGGGATAATCCTTGGCCCATTGGTAGAGAAAGACCGCGCCATGGATGGCGCCGCCATACTTGGACTTGCCGATATTGGCCCAATCGCCAAAAGTACCTTTAACTTCGTCTTCATATTCTTCCCACATGGGCAGGGGCCAAACATAATCGCCGGTTTGCTCGCCAAGATCGCGGAACAATTTTTCCAAACGTTCGTCTCTGGTAAATAAAGCACCCGCGCGGTTGCCCAGGGCCACTTGCGACGAACCGGTGAGCGTGGCCACATCTACCACTAATTTAGGATTATAGCGCGCGGCATAAGTCAGCGCGTCAGCGAGGATGATGCGGCCTTCGGCGTCAGTGTTTAAGACCTCTATGGTCTTGCCGGACATACTTTTTAAAATATCGCCCGGCCGATAACTTAAACCGGAAGTCATATTCTCAACGGCCGGCACCAAGCCGACCACATTCTTTTTAAGCTTAAGCCTGGCCGCCAGGGCCACGGCATGGATGACCGCCGCGCCGCCCGACATGTCCATATGCATCTCATAAATGCTCTCGCTGGGCTTGATGTTAAGCCCGCCCGTATCAAAGGTTACGCCTTTGCCGACCAGAACAATTGCCTTGTCATTTTTCTTGCCGCCAAAATACTCCAAAATGATAAAGCGGGGGGATTGGCCAGAGCCTTGAGCCACACCCAAAATGCCGCCCATCTTTAGGCTCTGCATTTCTTTAACACTTAAAATTTTTGCCCGGGCGGCGGTACCCTTGATCGCTTTTTTCGCTTCTTCGGCCAAAACGGAAGGGGTCATTTCGCCGCCGGGCGTATTGGCTAAGCTGCGGCAGCGGTTGACTTCCTCGGCAATAATCTGACCTTCGGCAAGAATTTTTTTAAAAGTCTCGGAAAATTTTCCGACTAAAATAACTTCCTCGACAAAATTCCAGCCGTTTTTAGGCGGTGTCTTGTAAATGACAAACTCAAAATTAGCGATGTCAAAATTCGTAGCCAGCAGTTGCGCTAATTCATTGTTGTCGAGCCTCAAGTGGGGGAAGGTAAGTTCCGAAAACTGGAGCGCGAGCTTTCTTAGCTTGTTATTTTTGGCAACCACAACGATCTTTCGCAAAAGGGTGGGTAGCTTGCGGCGCGTCACGTTTTTCCTGGCGCCTAAACCAAAGCGTAGCACTTTGCGGCCGTCCACAATTTCCAGCCAGGTATCGCTGCCTTCATGCAAAGCCAGCAATGCAATACTGGAGTCAGATGGAATATCTTTGGCAAAACTAAATAACATAAGCTTTAATTAATGCTCTGGTTTTATCTTAACAAATTACTTGGCCTTAAGGAAACGGATAATTTGACGGTAAAGACCGGGTTTAACCGACCAATTGGTACCGCCGTGGCCGCCCGTTTTTAGGAGCCGAAGCTTGCAGCCGAGTTTTTGGGCGAACTCAATTACCTCGCGCGCGCGGACAGAATCGTCATCGCGGGCATGAATAATAAAAACCTTGGCCGGGTCAAGCTCTCTGATATGTTTTACTGGGTTATAAAAATCGCCCTTTTTGAGTTTGTCCCAATCGCTCTTCCTTATGCGGTAACCTTGGCCATAGGCTTCGGTAACATATTTAAACAACCAGTCCAAAGGCTCGGCCTTGCTGGGCGCCCTCCAGTCAACCACCGGGGAAATGGCTACCACTTTTTTCACGCGCGAATCGCGGGAGGCGAGCAAAGCCGCCGGGCCGCCAAAGCTGCCCCCGATTAGATATAGACTGTCGGGATTTACGGAAAATTTCTTGTTATCAATCAAGCTTACAAAACCTTTAGGCAACTGATCTAAAAGATCTAAAATATCCTGTTCGGGCGAATGTTCGAGAAAATTACCATCGCTCTCCCAGGCCCCGCGGTAGCGGGGTTCAAAAACCCAGTAATTTTTTCTTGACCAAAACTCAAGCAGCGACTTTTTTGAAGGCGCGCTCGGCATGCCGCCGCATAAAATGATAACCTTTTGTTTTTGGCTGGGCCGGGCCGGCGGCAAAAACTCACAAACAATGTCTTTCTTAAAGCGAGTGCGCAGCGTGTGCATATTTAGACGGTCTTAAATAATGATAAGCCAAAATATTGCCCAGTATGATAAAGCTGCCATAAAGCGGCAAGTGCCTCTACAAATATAACATAAATCACGCAGCCCGCCTTCCTCAGAAGTGCGGGCGCGTGTGGACGTTGCAGCGTCCAGTTCAGAAGTTCCTCCCTGAATCAGTTGATCCTCCCCGCGCTTCCGGCGTGATTAAGCCGGAAAAGGCACTCGAGCACAGCGCGCTCATTTGCTCTGCGACGGTTCTTCGCGGCGCGAACGCCCGCGGCGGCCTCGTGTGCCTGACGCGCGAAGGAATCGTTTAGACGCCAGTAGTGATCCAGAGCCCCCCGTGAATTGGCGCGCATCTCCCAATACACAAGGTTCCGGGCAGCCAGCGCTCGGAGCGTAGAAGTGAGGGGGCATGACGTTAGGCGCCTTGTCCTAAGCTGAACCTCCGTGGCTCGCCCCGCGCCGCCGGCAACGCGCATGCGCACCAACACGCCGAGTATCTCGAATGCGCACCTGGAGGCGATCAGGTAGTTGGCCGCCACCTGGGTGGCAACGCGCACCCCCTCTTCGTTGAGCCAGGCGAGTAGCAGCGGTGAACCCCCCCTCTGCTCAAGCTGCAGCAAGCCCCAGCTGGCAAAGATCCCAAGCGTCTCGGTCGGTCGGGCGGCGGGGTACTGTCGGACGTATTCTGAAACGTGCACGCGTTTGCTGTCGTGGAGCGCGAACAGCATTGCCCGCGCTTGGGGATTTTGGCCGATGACGCGAGCCATGGCCTCTTCCGACAGGTGCATCTTTAACCCCATACAGCGCCTCCCGGCCAGAGTGAAAAAAACCAGCGGCACCGTTGCCGCACTATAATATTATATATTTGATAAAGTAATTTTAGCAAGATTTAGTTATAATGAATTAAAGATGCCGCAACTACTTAAAATCATTACCGAGATATCCCAAGCCATAAACAAAGCCGGCGGCCGAGTTTTTTTGGCGGGTGGATGCGTGCGGGATATCGTGCTTAAGCAAAAACCGGCAGATTATGATTTGGAAGTTTATTTTTTAAGGCCCGGCGGCCTTAAAAAAATACTAAATAAATTCAGCCGAGTATCAGAAGTAGGCAAGGCTTTTGGTATTTTTAAACTTATTACCAAACATGGCGAAATTGACGTAGCCCTGCCGCGCCGGGATTCCAAGGTGAGGAGCGGCCATCGCGGTTTTAAAATAAAAACTGATCCCAACCTCGATTTTAAACAAGCGGCCAGCCGGCGCGATTTCACCATTAACAGTATGCTTCTGGACCCTTTAACCGGTAAAATTATTGACCCTCTTGGCGGTTTAGGCGATTTAAGGAAGAAAATTTTGCGAGTGGCGAGCAGCCGGACATTTGCCGAAGACCCCTTGCGCGTTCTGCGGGCGATGCAGCTGGTGGGACGCTTCGCCTTAAACGTGGAGCCCAAAAGCAAAAAAATAATAAAAAAAATCGCGCCCAGTCTAAACGAGCTAAGTGGAGAGAGAATTTGGCTGGAATGGCGAAAGCTTTTGCTAAAATCAGACCAGCCTTCGTTCGGACTGCAGGCCGCCCTGGAACTGGACATCTTAAAAACACTGGCACCGCAATTTATAAAACTTTCACGAACCCCCCAGAACCCGGAGTGGCACGCCGAAGGCAATGTTTGGACCCATACTAAGAAAGCCGCGGACAACGCCGCCGATCTTGCTCGGCGCGAAAAATTAAGCGATAAGGATAGGCTGATTTTACTGCTTTCCGCGTGCTGCCATGATTTGGGCAAGGGTCTGGTTACTCGTAAAATAGATGGCCGGTGGCGCTCTATAGGCCACGCCAAAGCCGGCGAAGGGCTCGTTAAAAATTTCCTTACCAGCATTAACGTACCTAAGAGCCTCCGCCAGCCAGTGCTCGGTTTGGCCATTTACCATATGAAGCCCCTCAACTCCGCTCTTAAAAAAGAAGATTTTTCCGACGGCTGGGTCAGGAATTTGGCCGGCGATCTGGCCAAATATAAAACCAATATTTATTTATTAGGCCTGCAAGCCACGGCTGATGTCACCGCCAGCGCCAGCCCGAAAAACGGACAAATAGTTTGGCCGAAATCATTTCCGCAAGCTCAAAAAATCCTAAAAAGAGCTGAAAGTCTAGGCGTCGCTTTCGGGCCGCCGCCGCCGATAATCAGCGGTCTGGAATTGATAAAACTTGGCTTTAAACAGGGTCGCAATATCGGCCAGGCTATAAAAGCCGCGGGCAGTTTGCGCGACAAAGGGTTGTCAAAAAAAGAAATATTGAAATTAATCGGAAAAATAACCAATCAAAGAAGCGAGAAAAGTGCTATATTAGAATTAGAGAAACAGTTAGCACATAACAATTAATGCCATAAATTTACACAATGTCATACACATTACCAGATTTGCCGTACGCTTATAACGCGCTCGAACCGTACATTGACGCGCAAACTATGCAAATCCATCACGACAAGCATCATAAGGCTTATGTAGATAAGGTTAATGATACCTTAAAAGAAAGTGAGTGGGCGGATAAACCCATTGAAGAGGTGTTGCGGAGCTTGGATCAGCTGCCCGAGGCTATTAAAACAAAAGTGCGCAACAACGGCGGCGGCCATTATAATCATTCGCTTTTTTGGACGCTTATGAAGCCGGTGGACGAGCGCCCGCCTGCCGGCAGGCAGGGGGGCGAGCCAAGCGGGGAATTGGCCGAGGCTATCAGCCTAACCTTTGGCAGCTTTGACGAATTCAAAAAACAATTTACCGAAACAGCCGCTAACCATTTCGGTTCAGGTTGGGCTTGGCTCGCCTTGGACGAAAACCATCTGCTGCACCTTCACGGCCTGCCGAACCAAGACTCGCCGGTGATGCATGGGCATAAGCCAATACTGGGATTGGATGTTTGGGAACATGCGTATTACCTCAAATACTTGAATAAAAGGCCAGACTATATTGAAGCCTGGTGGAATGTTGTAAATTGGGACAAAACAAACGAACTATACGCGGCAGCCAAATAAAATTTGTGCATCAGCTAAAAGAAATAATAAAAAAATATAATACAGTTTTTGTGGTCGCAGTATTGCTGTTGGCGGGCCTAAGCTTATACGCCAACAGTTTTAACAATGAAATGTTTTGGGACGACGATGATGGAATCCTTAATAACTCATTTATTAAAGACTGGTCCTACTTCCCAAAGTATTTTTCCGAAAATATGATTGCCGGGGCCGGACTTGTCAGCAACTACTGGCGGCCAGTACTGCTCCTGGTTTATTCAATAGAGTGGCATTTATGGGGTGAGGCCGTACAGGGCTACCATGCCGTAAATACACTGGTTCATATCGGTAATGCCATATTGGCCTATTTCCTTCTCAAGAGGCTCTTTAAAGGCCGTTTAATGGCCTTTCTGGCCTCTTTTATATTCCTAATCCACCCATTACAAACCGAAGCAGTAACGTATGTTTCGGGGCTGGGGGATCCGCTCTCAACGCTCTTTATTCTGTCCGGGCTTATTTTATACCTTAAATTCAAAGGCTCTGGTAAAAAGTTTTGGCTAAGCGGGCAATATTATCTATCGCTTTTCTTTTTCACACTAGCCTTAATGACTAAAGAGCCATCAGTAATAATGCCAGGCTTAATTTTGCTCGCGGACCTATTCTCAAATTCTCAAGAATTTAGGAATAGTTCATTTACCATAAAAAAATGGCTGCCGGAGGCCATCAAAAATGTTGCGCCATTCATCTTTTTAGCCGCTGCATATTTACTTCTGCGCGGCACGGTTTTGAATTTTAGTAACACTTTCAACGTTTACGGCGAGGAAAATGCGATAACCAGTAATTTCTTTTACCGCTTATATATTTTCTTCAATGCTTTTGTTGAATATATACGCCTCCTGTTCCTACCGACCGGACTGCACATGGAAAGAAGTTACGAATTTTTAGAAAATCTTTCGCCATTAAAGGGCGCTTTAGGCGGGGCAGGCGCCGCCGGTCTGCTTACGCTGGCCGTGACCCAATTAAAAAAATACCCGGTTGTGAGCTTTGGCATACTTTGGTTCTTCATTCGGCTTCTGCCAAACTCGAATTTGTTAGTGCCAAACAGCGGCCTTATCTACGAGCATTGGCTATATCTACCCATGCTTGGAATATGGGCACTATTGGTTTGGCTGGGGATTGAAACGGCAAAATTTTCAATTTTCAATTTTCAATTTTCAAAAATAGTCGCGGGGGTGCTCGCAATTTTTGTGGTGCTTATCTCTGTGCAAACAATAAGACGCAACGCCGAGTGGCAAAATCCGATTCGTTTTTACGAACAGACCCTGCCCTTTGCGCCGCAAAGCTACCGCGTTTTGAATAACTTAGGCATGGCCTATGCGGAAAATAAACATTACGGCCAGGCGGAAGAAACTTACCTTAAGGCCATAACTATTGAAGCGGGCAATCCGGTCGCTATCCATAATCTTGCCAATAACTACCGCAACACAGGAAGGTTTGAAGAGGCCATCAGCACTTACCGGAGGGCTATAGAACTTGACCCAGATTTTATTTTTTCGTATCAGCAGCTTTTAAAACTTTATCTAGCGCTCGCGGAACACAATTACAAAAATAAGGATATTGATAAATCAGTATCCTACTTAAAACAGGCCTTGATACTGGCTCCAAATGAAATCGCCATCGCCAATACTATCCGATACTTAGAGAGTCAGCCGCGCTAGACAAAATCCGCTTTTTTCGTTAAAATACACGAGTAAAGAATCCACGGCTAACGCCGTGGCATCAGGGTTCTTTGCTACGATAAGTGGCGGCTCCGCCGCCATTAATTAATAGGCCCGCGTCCACAGATAAAACTGTGGCCGTCAGGCCAAGCGTAGTAAATTTTCAATATTCCGGGATCGGCTAACGGCAGGCCATGTGCCTCTGGAGCACAGAATCTTGGTTCGAATCCAAGTCCCGGAACCAAAAGATTTTTATCACGGAGCCGAGATAGAAAGTAACAACCGCCGAAAGGGCGGTTTTTTATTAAGATTTAAAAAAGAGGCATTAAGAATAACCTCAATGCCCCGCCCGATGGTTCACGCTTTGGCCATCGGGGTTGCTTTATCGCCTACAGAGCCGCTAAGGGCAGCGGCGCGTCGACCTCCGTGCAGATCTCGGCGTACACGCCCGCGGGGAGAGGCGGCGGCCGCAGAAGCTCGGGCGGCAGGGCCAACTCGGCGTCTTGCGCCAGAGCGCGGCGGATATGCAGGAGAGCTTCAGGCAGACCCCTCACTCCCTCGGCAAATTCCACCAGCGCGTGCACCATGGCTCTATCCATTTCCTCCGCTGCTTTAGCTAGAGACTCCTCACGCTGGCTAAGCTCACGCAGCAGAGCCGGGCCTTGCTGGAGCACATCCAGGCGGTTGATTGTTACCTGATACGCCGCGAACCTTCTTTCAATGAGCTCGTGGTTAGTATCGGCCACCTTCAGACGCGCTGTCCCTTCGCGCTCCCTCTGCCTCGCCCGCCGCAAGCCCTCTTGGATAGGCGCCAGCTCCGGCGTGCCTTGGCTTTTCATCTCCAGCGCGGAAAGGTCATGAATGAGTTGTTCGACGCCCTCAAGCTCTGCCTTCATTGCCTTTCTTTTCAGGGTGAGTTCGGCCCTGTCGCCGATCAGCTCATCACGCGCTCGCGTGATTGCCTCAATCAGGTGTCTCTTGATGAGCGCGATTTTCTGCTCGCGGGTGTGGCCTGAAAGGGTAAGATTGTACTCGATATCGGTCATTATGACGTCTATCATCCAGCCAGAGTTCGACACCCAGACCCAAATGAGCCAACATAACCCGCCAAATATGAAAATCGGCTCCAGTGCGGCGGTTACCGACGTCGAGGGGAGGCCTGCGCAAAAGATGCCAAGCCCCAGAGACAGGGAGCCCCATTTAGTTCCTGCTAGCCGTGCTTTCTTCGCGTGCGCCATGTAAGCTGATTGCAGCGCCAGGACCTTGTCAGGACCAACCATCAGACCCAGGCCGACGAGCACTTTCTCCAGGGCTTCGTCGTCACTGCCCATGTTGTCCTGCAGTTCGACGACCTGCTGTAGAATTTGTAGGCTATTCATCTTCTCCTCCACGGAAATGGGAAGTTCGAGTTGATAGTTTAACCATACCACAAATTTTGTTCGATGTCCAGGTAAAAATGAAGTAATTTTTCGCGATATAGCGGCCAGCAGAAATATGGTTCGAGATCGCCGCCTGCGCAAGATTGTTTAAAACGAACCGCCTTTTGGCAGTTTTTTTGTGCGCCCAAAACAATTCATTAAATCGCATAAGTGATTATACTCATTTTGTAATTATTAAAAAACAACATGCCAAAATACGGACCCAAGGCCCAAAAAACAGTGGAGCAAGCCATGCACAAAATGAAGCGGGGGAAATTAAAAAGCGGCCGCAGTGGTAAAACGGTCAAAAGCCGCCGCCAGGCCATAGCCATCGGACTTTCAGAAGCTCGCAAGAAAGGCGCTAAAGTACCTAGCCGAGGTCGCGGCCGCTAAGGCTTTGTTTTAACTAAAACAATAATGGTGCCGTCGTCAAAACCAACTCGCCATTGTCGGTCCTTTAGACGTCGCGCCAAAAACTCATGGAAAGTTGAATTGAGTTCTTTTTTATAAAAAACCATGGCTTCAAACCGATATTGTTCATTAAGATTTTGCCACATATCTTCGTCCTCAAAAACAGGAAGGTATGTATCGCTAAAAAAACTGCCGGGGTAGGCCTCGGGCCGGGCGTCCACAAACACTTTTTGCTCCGGACCGAAATAATAAATCAAATAAGCGCCAACGTCATAGTTGTTAAATATAGGTCCTTGAATATTTTCTTGGCGTAAATATTCAGCGGCGGCTGGTTGCGGGTCAAATGCCGCCGCCACCCCGAATTCTTTTTTTACATAAGCGGGGTTAAGAAAATAAACTAGCAGCAAAGATGCAATGGCTAATTGCGGCCAAAGCATTTGTACCCGGCTTAGCCTGCTAAAAAATCGATGTGCGCGCAAGGCTAAAAATGATTGGTAAAAATTCGCTGAAGCCAACAGCCAAGCAATTAAGCCATAAATAGCGATATTTCTGATGGCCGTCCAAGCGAGCAGGGCTATAAACAAAGACAATAAAAACTCCCAAACCGGAAATTCGTTTTTAAGCCGGCCCCTAAAACCCAGCGTAAAAATCCGCAAAAGCCAACTTAGAAAAAATATTGCAAACGATAAAATAAAATAGGGATACAAAACAAAAGGCGAGTAGGTCTTTAATTCGTGCGGAGGCAAATTTTCCAAAACGCCGGCCCCGTAATTACTGAAGACCACAAAAGGATAAACCGCCCCGCGAATAAAATTAGGATTTATTAAAACCGCCAGAGCACAGAGCAAGAAAATAAATATTAAAGTTTTGAATTTTTTTGCGGCTTCGGGGTTGCCCCGCAAAAGCGCGTAATATCCGGCATCAACGGCGAATATGGCAACGCTAACCAGACTGAAAATAAAAAACAAATGAATATTAACCCAAAGCAGGCTTAAGACCGGCAGCAGCCAGAGCCATTGGCGCGGCAAGGACCCTTCGCGGTAGGCGACCAACACGGACAAAAACGCGCCAGTCAAAAAATAACTGATCATTTCCGGCCGGATTTCCGTGCGGCTGGCCATGGTTGGCAAAAAGGCCATACCCAAAATGGCGGCTATGGGGAAACTCGAAAGCCGAGCTGACAAGCGAAAAAAGAGTAAAAAAACCAAAAGGCTCAAAACGATAAAAAATATGTGAAGACCGCCAAAGCCCAGGAGAGAAAAAATCAAATAAAGGATAACCCCGCCACCCCAGTGGTGATTAACAAAAGGGAAATCGGTATGCGTGAAGGAATAAAAGTTATTAGTATTGATAAAAAACGAATCGACAAAAAGCTGCCCGTTTTTCAGATGCAAACCGAGGTCGGACCGCACTAAACTCAAATTATCTGAAACAAAGGCAAAGGCGACCGCGATAAAGAGAATCAGTATTAAAATTTGGCCGAAGTTTATTTTTGTATTGGCGAACGCGGGCATTTAAATAAATTTTTCAAGGCTGCCTCTAAAACCGGCCAGAAAATCAACCATGGACATACGCTTTGATCCCTCCAACTGCAGCTCTAATATTTCCAAATCCGTACTGCCAGTTCCCACCAACATCTTCCGGCCCGATATTTTTACTTCACCCGGTGTAAGTGTCTTGGTATCAGCAATCTGAACTTTAAAAATTTTTAAGTTTTGGGCTTTGTTCTTTGCGTTTTTCGTTTGCGCGGCGGCAAACGTTCCCGGCCATGGGTTTAAGGCGCGAACCATGGCCTCTATTTCTTCAGCGTTTTTTTGCCAATCTATTTTACCGTCTTCTTTTTTAAAAAGGCGGGTGTGTGTCACTTGGCTTTCGTCCTGTGACCGGGGCTTTATTCGGCCGCGGATATATTTTTCCAATGTGTCTTCCAGCAGTAAAGCTGCTTCTTTTGAAGATTTTTCATGCAAACTTTGAAAAGTTTCGCCGGGATCCAAATTTATCTCCCTTTGACTGACAATTGGCCCGGTATCCACTTTTTGCTGCATCACAAATAAACTCACCCCACTTATTTTTTCTCTATTTAAAATGGCGGTTTGCATCGGGGAAGGACCGCGATATTTGGGCAACAGGGAAACATGCAAATTTAGGCTCCTATATTTCGGTATGCGCAGAAACTTTTCCGGAATAATTTTTCCGTAATCAGCCACAATGGCAATATCGGGTGATAAATGGGCAAGGGCTTGTTCGAGATAATCGTTATAAAAATTGGGTTGAAAAATAATTAAGCCATCTTTGGCTTTGGCCCACTGCTTGATAGGCGAACCTAAAATTTCTTGTTTGCGCCCCACCGGCTTATCGGGCGAAGTTACCACCGCTATTAACTCGGTATTCTTAAAAAGCCATTCCAGCGCCGGCAGGCCGAAATTAGACGTACCATAAAAAATACTGCGATAATTTTTCATAATTCCCAATCACCAAACCCCAATACCCAATCAATGCTTTAATGATTTAATGACCAATTTGAAATTTTAAGAATTGGGATTTTATTGGTCATTGGACATTGGGAATTGGGATTTTTCATAGAACTCCTTCGTTAATTGATCACGCAGTTTGGGATCCAGGCGATCGACAAAAAGTATGCCGTTAATATGATCAACCTCATGCTGAATAACGCGGGCCAAAAAACCATCGGCCTTAAACTCCAAAACGTCGCCCTCCAAATTTTGCGCCTTTACATCTATCTTAATGGACCGCTTCACAATGGCGAATTTACCGGGTATGGACAGGCAACCCTCTTCGGCCTCGTCCGTTTCTTTGGAATATTTTACGATCTCGGGATTAATAAGCGGAAAGGCGGGCACGTCCATATGTTCCAGATTGATAATGACCGCGCGGATATTTAAGCCTATCTGTGGCGCGGCAATACCAACACCATTATGCTCTCGGCAAATACGCGCCATATTTTCCAAAATCCCACTAAAGTCCTCCGGTAGCGGAAATTTAATCTTCTCGCTGGGCTTACGCAGGTTTTCGGAAGGAAGCGTGACTAGTTCCAATTTATGCTTATTTGTAGACATGGTTCTCACAACTTACTTTCGTTTTCAACTATTCCTAAATAGTAAAGAAAAGCTTGGTCAGCGGCAAGGCCCTGCTCCTTAACCGCAGCCATGCGCCGCTTTAAAACAGGCAAATTCTCGCGCCCGTGCCGCATTAATATTGCTCTCACATCAAGCGGCTTTTTATTCTTCTGGGTCTGCACATACCGGGGTAAGGCCAAATCCTCAATAATTACCAGCACGGCGTCCTGCCAAGCATATTTAACCCGGTTTTTAGCCTTTAATTCGCGCAAGGTTTTAAATTTTGCCTTCAAATCATCTTTTTTCATCTCGTAGGTATTATAACCTAATGCTATAATGGGGTCATGTCAGGACAACTTTGGGACATCGAGGGCGCGGACGGCAGCGGCAAGGAAACCCAAGCCCGTCTTTTAATTGAGCGTCTAAACAACTCTGGTAAACTTGGCCAAAATGCCGCGCACTATTGGACATTCCCGACCTATGAAGATCCGGTCTGGGGAAAATTGATCAAAGAATATTTAAGCAACACCAAGCAAAAAGCGATGGACGTGGATCCCTACTACGTCTCGCTTTTGTACGCCGCCGATCGGGGTAAGGCGGCCCCGCAACTGCGCACTCTTCTGCAAAAAGGGGACTGGGTTGTCTGCGATCGCTATATTGCTTCCAATCTCGCTTTTCAAGGTGCCAAAATCGAAGACGAACAGAAACGCGATGAATTTATAGTTTGGCTCGAAGACAAAGAATACAATTATTTTCAAATTCCCAAGCCGAGCGGCGTGTTTTATCTTTCTTTGCCGATCGAAGTGAGCATGGCCCGCACCGAGGCCCGGCGCCAGGAAGCGCTCAAAAAAGGAGAGGTGACCGGCGACAAAATAAAAAAAGCGGACATCCATGAGCAGGACCGGGAATTTCTCGAGCGCGTACGCAGCGAGTACCTGCGCCTGGCAAAGATTAAAAACTGGTACGTTATCGACGGTGTGGCCGACGGGCGTGAGTTAACCCGCGAGGAAATAGCCGAAAAAATCTGGCAAGTTATTAAGCCCGACATCGGCAAATAATGAAATATCAAGAGCAAAACAAACTTAGACTGTTTGTGGCAGTCGAGCTGCCCGATATGGTTAAGGCCGAACTGGGCAGTTTGGCAATCGCGAGCCCGGACGTACGCTGGCTTCAATCCCAACAATACCACATTACGCTAAACTTTATTGGCGACGCCAGCACCGCGGAGACGAACCAGGTGATAGATATCCTCAAAAAAACAGCCTTACAACATGATCCTTTTCAAATTAAACTTTCTGGGATAAGCGTTGAACATGGTAAAATGATTTGGGTTAGTGTTTTGGACCCGAGTGGCTCTCTTAACCGCTTCCACCAAAACATTAAGGCGGCCCTCGTGGCGGCTAAAATCGGCCAAATGGAAGAGCGGCGTTATCGTCCGCATGTCTTGTTGGCTAAATACGGGGCGGGCCAGTTACGCAGCGAAAGCGACCCGGTCATCGAACATGCCAAGGCTAATTTTAAAATCACGCCGCACGAAGTAAATGAGATCGTTTTATTTGAAAGCAGATTACGCCCGTCCGGGGCTGAACATCTGCCCTTGAAAAAAATTGCCTTAGCTAAGCAAACCCAAAATGAACCCCGTTAATATTTTGCGCGTCAGGATCGACCCTTTAACACATGAAGATTTGATGGGCGGATTGCGCGAGGTTTTAAATAATGCGGCCGACTCGGAAATCAAAATTATTGCCACCGTTTATTCCGAGTTCGTTGTGGCCGCCCAGCAAGATGATAACTTTAAAAATATTTTGAACTCGGCCAATATCAATATCGCGGACGGTATTGGCATACTCTGGGCTGCCTCATTCCTAAGTCGGAAAACCGCGGATTTGTTCGAACTGATCCGTGAATTTTTAACGAGCGCCTGGCAGACCGCCTTCAATCAATCAAAAATCAAGGATGTCTTGCCGGAAAGATTGGCTGGCGCCGATTTAGTCTGGGATATCTGTAAATTGGCGCGAGAGTTGGATAAATCAATTTATTTTCTTGGCGCGCACGGAGATGTCGTCTCGCCAGTCAAAGAAAAATTTCCAAATTTAAAGATTGCCGGACGATATGAAGGAAGCCCGGATGAGGGAGGGCTGGCCCAAAAAATTTCTGAAGCAAACGCGGACATCTTACTGGTGGCCTTTGACCCCATAGCCCAGTACCGCTGGCTTGATGAAAACAGAACAGCGCTAAGCGTTAAATTGGCGATGGGCGTGGGCGGCAGTTTTGACTACATTATCGGCCATAAAAAAAGAGCGGGTAACTTTTGGCAGGCTCACGGCCTGGAATGGCTGCACAGATTAATTACCCAGCCCTGGCGGCTGAAAAGAATGTGGAACGCGATCATTGTTTTTAGCTGGCTGGTGTTTAAGGAAAAATGGCGCGCCACAACCCTGCCAAACAAATAGCGTGCGGACCTATTCTAATGTTCTCAAGAACACCAGAATAGGAAAAATTTTTAATCTAATCTAAATGGATAAAAAAACCTGAACCCCGGGCCAACTAGGGTCCAGGGTTCGAAACACCAATCAGATCGCGCGCGCCAAGCTTTTTGAGTTCGCCCCGCAGGTGGCGCCGCAGGAGCTTGTAGCCCCAGCGGTTGGCCTTGAACAGCACGTCGGCCACGTTGCCGGCGAGCGGCACCGCCGCGAGCGCCACATCGGCGAGAGCCAAGGCGCCCATGCCAGCGAGGATCCGCCGCGGCACGCCAAGCGACCGTGCCTCGTACATCATGTAGAGCGGCACCGCCGCGCCGGCGATGTCGCCCACCACCGGCAGCAAGCCAACCACGGCATCGAGGCCGATGCCAAGGCCCAGGGCCTTGACGCGAAGCAGGTCGTAGGTGACCCGCGCCGCGCTCTCCAGCCGAGCGAGAGCTGCCTCGACTTAACCCCGACGGTCGCGATGGGTTCTGATCTGCGTTTTCATGCAAGTCCTCCTCGTGTCGCGCACAGGGTTGCAGGAACTGGCAAACAATATAAAAATCAGTTACAATATATAATATAATAATATGGAAAATTTGTCAAATATCAAAACACGCTTCGCCCCTTCGCCAACCGGTTTTTTGCACGTCGGCGGCGTACGCACCGCACTTTATACATATCTCTTTGCCAAGCAAAATAATGGCAAATTTTTGGTGCGCATCGAAGATACCGACCGTGCCCGCACCGTACCCGGGGCCGAGGCAAACATTTTCGAAACTCTCAAAACCTTTGGGCTCATCCCTGATGAAAAACCGGTTCACCAATCAGAAAGATTGGATATTTATACAAAATACGCGAACCAGCTCAAAGAAAACGGCCTGGCCTATGGCGACGACGGCGCCATCCGTTTTAGCATGAACCGCGAAGGCACTACCGAATTTACTGATATTGTCCGCGGGCATATAGAAATAGACAACAAAAATCAGGAAGACTTTATTATTTTAAAATCAGACGGCTTCCCAACCTATAATTTTGCCCACATTGTCGATGACTACGAAATGAATATCAGTCATATTATTCGCGGCGAAGAATTTATTCCTTCCATGCCCAAATATATCGCTTTGCATAAAGCGCTGGGTTTTCCACTTCCGCAGTACGCCCATCTGCCGCTGCTTTTAAACAAAAACCGTGCCAAGCTTTCCAAAAGGGAGGGGGATGTGGCCGTAACTGACTTTTTAGAAAAAGGGTATTTAGTCGAAGCTCTGCTAAACTTTGTCGCCCTGCTTGGCTGGCATCCCAGCAAATCGGAAAAAGAAATTTACACGCTGCCGGAATTGCTTAAAGAGTTTAGGCTTGAAGAGGTGCAAAAGGGCGGGGCCATATTTGATTTAGACAAACTGGATTGGTTCCAGCATGTTTGGGCGGTTCAACTCTATAAAGCAAACCAAGAAAAACCCGAAAATCATCCTTTATACGCGCGCATTAAACAATATTTTCAAGATTTATCGACATTCAATGTCGATAAATTCAGGCTTATATTTCCGTATATCATTGAACGGCTCGGCCCGCCGCAAGAAATGAATAAGGCGCTTCAAGAGTTCGACTTCTTTTTTACCGAACCGGATTATTCAGCCCAAGCTTTGGTCTGGAAAAAATCCGACGCTCAAACAACCAAAGTGGCATTGGAAACGCTTAAAGCATTCTTAACCAACTTGCCAGATGAGGATTGGAGCGGGGGAATGGTTGAAAAATCCATTAAAGAGTTTATTGAACAGAATGGTTACGATATGGGCACAGTTTTATGGCCGCTGCGCGTGTCTCTCACGGGCAAAGAAAAGTCCATGGGACCTTTTGAGATAATGGATATTTTCAATCGCAGCGGCCATAGGGAAGTGGTCTTTATGCGCATTCAAAAAGGCATGGATAAACTTAATTAAAATTTGCTTAACTAGCTGACTCTGTGGTATAATACTAATTACCATGCTTCAAAGCTTGCGAAAAGCAACAAAAACAAAAAAACAAATCTGCCGGCATGATTTAATAAAAACGGCCCTGGCCGCTTTTATGGTTTTCGCGCTCGCGTTTCAGCTCAATCTGGCCTCGGCGGCCACTTTACAGGAGCAGCTTCAAACCAAACAACAAAGGCTTAAAGAATTAAACGAGCAAATCAATAAAACCAATCGGGAGCTCGCCAACACAGTCAAACAAAAAAACACGCTGCAAAACCACATTCAAATATTTACCGGCCAAATCAATCAGCTTAGCACGCAGATCGTGGCCACCGAAACCAGGATTGAAATAGCCAACGTCGAAATTGTGGAGCTCACCGGGCAAATCGGAGAACAAGAAGTTCAAATTATTAAAAACAAGCAGAATTTGGCCGAATTACTCCGAGAAATAGATGAGATGGATCGTTCGAGCTCAACCCTTCTCACCGTCCTCAATAACGACAACCTTTCTGACTTTTTGAATGACGTGGCCCAGGTGGAAAACGTACAGGGCGAAAGTTATGAGGTGCTGCAGACGATTAAGGAAATTAAATTCGGGCTTGAAGAAAACCGGGCCAAAATAGAGGCGCGCCTCAATGATTTGGAAGAACTGCAAGTAGGTTTGCAAGACCAAAAACGGATTCTGGACAAACAAGTAACCGCCAAAAATGACCTGCTGGCTAAAACCAAGGGACAAGAAAAAATATACCAGAGTCTGCTCGCCGAAAGTCAGGCTGAAGAAAATCAGATAGAAAAAGAGATCCAGGATTTGGAAAACCAAATCCGTAAGAGTTTGGGGCAGCGCACCTCGCCGGGCCAAAAAGGCTTATTTGCCTGGTGGCCAATCAAAGGCGTGCTAACGCAGCGCTATGGCCGCACCGGTTTTACCAGCCTTGGCTACACTTTCCACAACGGCCTGGATATTGCCGCCCCGGCCGGCACGCCGATTGTCTCGGTCTATGACGGCGAGGTAACCCATAGCGGCAGCAGTAAATATGCCTATGGCAACTGGGCTACGGTTAAATACGATTTACCCAACAAGCGCTCCGTAGTTGTCCTTTACGCGCACATGCTCAAAATTAGCGTCAGCCCCGGCCAGAGCGTCAAAGCCGGCCAGCTGATCGGTACCGAGGGTAATACTGGAAATACCACGCGCTTGCTTTACGGTCCGCACGCCGGGTTTCACTTGCACTTTACTGTTTTTGATACAGAAGGTTTTCAAGTTGTCGAGAGCAGCCGCGGCTATTTGGTGCCAGTCGGATATACTTACGATCCGATGGATTTTTTGTAGGTTGACCCACTCAAGTAATTCAGAATCTATTTTAGATAAACTCGTTTATGCCGCCGCGGTAGGATGAGACATCTTTATAAACCTTGGCATTAAAACCAAACTTGCTAGCCGCGTCCGCGTTTTCCTGTTTATTATCCCAAACCAAAACCTCATCTTTGGCCAAACCCGGCAAATGATCGGCCACATACTGCCAAAACTCCTGGCTTGATTTTAAATGGCCAATATCACAACTGAAAAATAATTTATCAAAAATTTCGGTGAAGCCCATTTGTTTTTTTATATATTCCGCGCGATAACTTTCGCTATCCGAAGCAAAACCGCAAATTATGCCCTGGCTTCGCAGCTCCTTCACGTAATCCAGCAGTTCCGTGTTAGGATGATTTTCACTGTCAAACCAATATTGGAGCAAAGATTCCACAGAACCATGCCAATTAAGCTTGGGCAAATATTTTTCCATTTCAGCTTTTAAATCAGCCCGGCCGATCTTACAAAGTTGAAATTCTTTTTGGAAAAAGGGGAGAATCGTGTCTAAAGATACATTGCTGTCCGCAGCCAAACGGTCGCTAAAGTATCCGCGCCTGATGGTGGTGCCATCAGTATCAAATAAAATTGCTTTGATCATAAATTAATTATACAACATTTAAATGTTTAAAACTGTCACGGTAGGGGATTATTTTACGACGCATACACATCTTTTCTACTCACCTTAAACAAAATATACACAGCCTAAACTTCTAACCATGGAGTAGGAGAGGTTCGCGGCCAAATATTAATTAAGCCATGTTTTACGACGATTATTTATTAGCGTCGTTACAAAATAGCTAAACTTATGCAGACGTCAGACTTTTGTTTTTAGACTAAAAGCTTGCGTCGCATAAGTTATGATGTGCGACGTTACATATTTTTAATTTACTCCCTTTTCCTTTACTCCTCCCATGGCAGGGCCTTCCTTGTGTTCCTTGATTAGACCGCACTAGCTCACACATACGTTTATCTAGCATAACCAAGACCTGTATTAAACAATGCTTGGAAAGCCACCCGCCAAGATAATTGGCCGCCCTTGGCCGTATCGTGTCGGAGGCTAAGGACAATAGGCCGAGCCTAAATTGTAAGAACGGGCTTTTTAATTTAGGGGATTTATTTCTTTATTTAATAAAATAGAGAATTGCAAAGGTCTTAGGCACGGCAGAATATAGATAAAAGTCAAAAAATGAATGTAAAAAAAGCCGGAAAGTGGTCTTCCCCGGACCCTTTGCCCCGGCTTCTCTATTTGACAGTTATCCACAATTTACATTTAATGTTTCCGAAACTCCAAACCGACGGCTTATGGATTGCGTCGCAATTTATTTACGGTATTTTTAATTATTTCTGAAGCTCGCTCCACTTCCCCGCTTTCGGTGTCCAGGCCCAAAGACAGGCGTAACGAACCGCCATATTTATTTAAATCCACACCAATCGCTTCCACGATATGCGAAGTCTCCACCGCGCCGGAGCTGCAGGCGCTGCCGGGCGAAGCCGAAACCCCTTCTTGATCCAAAGCCACAGTCAGAAGCTGGGCCTCCACTCCACCAAAAGAAAAATGCGCGATATGCGGTACGCTCTGCTCCGCAGGAGTATTTACTAATACGTCACTAATATTTTGAGTGATTTTTGAAATTAAGTTGTTACGCATGACCCTCACACGCTCGCGCGGCCACGAGACAGAAATTTCAAGAGCTTTTGCCATGCCGGCGATAAGGGAAGTCGATTCGGTGCCTGCCCTTTTCCCCCACTCCTGAAAACCCGGAAACTGCGGCCACATTTTAATATCTTTACGAACATATAAAAATCCGACACCTTTGGGGCCGTAGAGTTTGTAACCGCTGCCGGTAAGTAAGTCCACGCCCAATTTTTCAATATCAACATCCAGCCAACCCAGGGCTTGAGCGGCGTCGGTATGAAACAAGGTTTTTTCATTCTTAGATTTAACCGTTTTTACCAAGTCTGAAATATTCTGAACAGTCCCAAGTTCATGGTTAGCGTAAATAATGGAAACCAAAACCGTGTTATTGTTTACGGCACTGGCGAGCTCCTCCGGGGAAACCAACCCGTTTTTATCTACATTAACCCAGGTTACATCCAAACCCATTTTTTCAAGCTGCTCGGCAGTTTCCTTAACGCTGGGGTGTTCAATTTTAGAGATAACCAAATGCGGCCGCTCCCCTTTTAACCGAGCATATTCCAAAACGCCGCGCAAAGCTAAAACATTAGACTCCGTGGCGCCGCTCGTAAAAACAATGTTAGCAGTCTGCGCATTTAAAATTGTCGCGATTTTTGCGCGCGCTTCATCTATCACCGCCCGTGCCTCTCTCCCCTCTTTATGCAACGAAGAGGCGTTCGCCCATAATTTTTCCACGCGCGCCATTTCCTTTTTAACTTCCGGATGTAGCGGCGTGGCGGCGGCATAATCCAAATATATTCTTTTATGCATAAACATGTTAATTACTCTAAGCGACACTCGTCTTTTAAAGCTGATAAATCTTCAATAGTGACGCGCACGGGATCGGTTTTTTGCTTCTGCATTAAATAGTACATAACCGATTCTGGGTTTTCAACGTGGTCCAGATTTAAGGCGTGGCCAAATTCATGGGCCAATACCAGGCGCAAGTCATCTTCTTTTTCAAACTGGTAAATATTAATCTCGCGTCCGCTATATTCACCCTGGTCAAAGGTCTGGGGCACCGCAAAATTATCATTATAGGCAGACACATCCCGGTTAAACTTTTGGGCCAGAGCATTAATTTTTTTGGCAAGCAAATTTAGGCGCGCGGCCTGGCCGTCGAGTTCATCTTTTTCATTCTGCAACCTATTGTATTCATCTCTGGGCGCGCCTCCCCTGCTGTTCCAGTAGGCCACATCGGACTCATATTGAGCCAGCCTTGCTTCAAAAGCCGAAACGGCGGCGTTGTACTCCAAAATTAAAGCTTCGTAGGAGGAATTGTTGTTCTCAAGCTTTTCGCGGAAATTTCTTTCCGCCAGCGTCTTTTGCTGCCTTTCATCAAAGATTAAATTTACTTTGAATTCAGCCGCTGGACTATAAATAAAAAGTTCACGGGCCAAAGGCTTCTCCCAAACCGCTTCGGTCGCCTCAAGCATACTCCTAAAATCAGTCCGGCTTAAACCAAACTCCTCATCAAATTGGCCAATGGCATATTCAAGAGGTCTGTCACAAACTGTGCGGCTAAAATAGCCATAAGCAAAATAACCACCAATTCCTATCATTATTATTAATAATAAATTTAGCGCTTGCCGCATTTTTTCGCTTATTATTAAGGCTGCGTCATCCCTTGAGAAAAACATCCCGCAGGGCAGTTTTGCTCGGCTCCGAACGCAGTGAGGAAAAACTGACCGAGGGAGAAGAAAAATTTTCCGCGGGAGAAAATTTATTCGGTTTTTTCGAAAGGGCATGACGCGGCCCCAACCCCCTCATCTTTGTGACCTCTTAAACCCAGCCGCCTGCGCTTCAGCTTCGGTATTAAAACACATTTCGGGCTGGGTGCGGTTGTAAAACGAGCCGCCGGGGACGTGGTAAATTTTGCCAGAAGATGAGATATTCCCCTTTATCTTTCCCGCGCAATTAGAATCAGCGCTTTGATTTTCTCCCAAAACAGACTGTGATTGAATATTATCCTTTAAAATGCTACTATTGATAGAGGATTTTTCTATAGATATTACGGGCGCCTGGGAATTCAAAGTTCCCGTCCGGCCCGCCAAAAAACCCAGTACAAAAATGCAGACAAAGGCCGTTGTTAACAAAATCAATTTCTCATTTTTCCTGTAAAATTCTTTTAAAGTCTCTATACGAGGATGCATGACCATATCTTAGCATAATTTTTCTGACTTTAGCATGCATTGTCGATAGTAAATTCCTATGCTTTACGCGTTTATTCTAGGCCGCGTTTACACGCTTTCTTTAGCCGAAGTCCTCGGTATTTTGGAAACAGAAAATATCGATTTTAAACTCAAAACCGTAGCGCCCGAAATTGCGCTTATCGAAACCACGGCGCCTTTAGAAGTAAAAAAAATTCAGAATTTGGCCGGCGGTACTATTAAAATTGTCCAAATTATAGATACGCTCAACCGCCGACAACGCGACTGGCCAAGCGACCTTCTCAAAGATTATCTTGATTTCAATGTTCTGCGCGAACGCTATCTGGCGCAGACTTCGGGCAAAACGCAAATCGGCGTCTCTGTTTACATTATGGACCCGGAAATCAGACTCCCCTTTTCCGAACCTAAAAGGGTAGCGCAGCTTATTAAAAAATACCTGCAATCACGCGAAATATCCGTACGTTTCGTGATGCCTGAAGCGCCGGCCACTTACCTGCCAAGCGTAGTAGTCACCAACAACAATTTGTTGGAAAAAGGCGCCGAATTCGTGATGCTGCTGGGCCGTCAAAATCTTTCAATTGGCAAAACATTATCCGTTCAGGATTTCGAGGATTACGGCCGCCGCGACTATCAAAGGCCATTCCGAGATTTAAAAATGGGGATGTTGCCCCCCAAAGTCGCCCAGATCATGATCAATCTCTCCGGTGTTAAACGCGGCGGCGTGGTCTTGGACCCTTTTTGCGGCGGCGGCACAGTGGTCCAGGAAGCCCTCCTGATGGGCTTAAATGCGGTCGGTTCCGATGTAGATGTTAATGCCGTAAAGGGCGCGGAAGCTAATTTAATGTGGTTTAGAAACAGGTATAATGTTCCGCCCGGCCGGTACCAAGTACTTAAATTGGACGCAACGAGCGAACTAACCAAGGAATTCGCCAATCAGAACTTTGACGGAGTCGTAACTGAAGGCTGGCTAGGACCGCTCTATACCACCTTTCCGAAACCCGACGAAATAAAAAGCAATTTTAGGGCCATGCTGGAAGTTTATATTAAGGCTTTTGATCAGTTCAAACAAGTACTAAAGCCCGGCAGTAGAATCATTATTACCTTACCCGCTTACCGCGAGGCCAAAGACAAATACATATTTCTGCCTACCCTTGACTTTATTGAGAAATTGGGTTATATTAGACAAGATCCTATACCGGCTGACGTGATGCAGAAATACGCGTTCTTAAAGGTTACGGATCGTAAATCAATCATCTACGATCGCAAAGACCAAATCGTAGCAAGAGAAATACTTATCATTAAATCCTAAATTCCAAATCCTAAATCCTAAACAAATTACAAGCCTCAAATTCCAAATATTTAGAGTTTAGGATTTAGAGTTTAGAGTTTGGAGCGCAAGCGACATTTATGGCACATAAAAAAGCTGGAGGTAGTACACAACTCGGGCGCGATAGCCAACCAAAATATTTGGGCGTCAAAAAATTCGGCGGCCAAGTGGTACGAGTCGGTGATATTATTATCCGTCAGAGGGGCCTCAAATTCAGGCCTGGTAAAGGCGTTAAACGCGGCACCGATGATACTTTATTTGCGACCACTCCGGGCGTAGTCAAGTTTTCCAATAAAAAAGTAAAAAAGTTTACGGGTAGTCTGGATGGCGTACGGATTGTCTCAATAGTTTCCAAAGCCTAAAAATAAAAAACCGCCCGGACAAGCGAAGGCGGTTTTTTTATTTCTATATAACTTCAATCTTCACCCTGATTTCCGTCTTGACCCCATGGCCCAGATTAATATTAACTTTGTGCTCGCCGCCCTTTTTAAGCGGGTGATCAATTTGCACTGCTGCGCTCGAAATGAGTACATTTCTTTTTTCCTATAGCATTGTTGCTATATCCGCGGCACTCACACTTCCGAAGATAGTGCCGGCTTTATCGCCCTTGCGCCTGAATTCAAGGGTGACGCTCGGCAAGCGGCTGCTAAGTATTTTTAAATTGGCAATCTCACGTGCCCTAGCCTGTTCTTTCTTAACCTGATCGCTTTTGAGCTCGGCTAGGCGCTGCTCGCTAACCGGCTCGGCCAATCTGCGCGGTATTAAAAAATTGCGAGCATGGCCGTCACTTACGTCCTTCACTTCGCCCCGCCGACCCATACCTTTTACATCTTGCAGTAGTATTACCTGCATATCATAAAAAATCCTAAATTCCAAATCCTAAATCCTAAACAAATTACAAGCCTCAAATTCCAAATATTCAGAGTTTGGTGCTTAGGATTTACTCTTTGAGATACCGGCCCACCGCGAACAGACTGCTTAAGATACCCAAGATTAAACCAAGCAGCAACTGCATGCCCACTAACTGCCAAAGCAGTGTCGAATTAACGGAAGTTAAATTTAAACTGGTGCCCAAAAACCCGTTGACGCGCGGTACGAATGAAGACAGCAGCGGCAAGAGAATGACAGTTGTAATTATAACCGCGATAAGGCCGTACAATACACCCTCAACAATAAACGGCCAGCGAATATAAGCATTGGTGGCGCCCACCAGTCTCATAATTTCTATTTCTTCCCGCCGGTTGTAAATAGTCAAACGAATGGTGTTATACATAACCAGTACGGAAACGATCGCGAACAAAATAGCCAAAACCGAACCCGCGCGCGTTATACCACTGGTCAATTTGCCCAAGGTCTCAATGGCCTTGCGGTTATCTTCAAAATTTATTTTTTCCACATCAGCATAAGATTGTTCATTAAGCCCAGACGCAATAGCCGGATAATTGCTGATATCATCAGCTTTTACGACCACGGTTGGATAAAGCGGGTTTTCATTCAGCTCTTTGAGGGCCTCAATGATAAGAGGATCGTTTTGGTGGCGTTTTTGAAATTCCAAATAGGCTTCGTCCGCGCTAATGTATTTAGTCGCCACTACATTGGGCATTTGCTTTATCTCGTGCTCCACCTCGCGGATCACCGATTCCTGCGTGCCCGGTTTAAAGTAAACGGAAACATCCACCTTCTCTTTGATATTAGCGAGCGACAAATTGGTTAAGAAAGAAAGTACCACTAAAATACTGATAACCGACAAGGTGACGGTCATTACGGCAATGGCGGCCGCGGAAAGCCAAAAATGTCGCCAAAAATTCTGCCAACCGCTCTTCAAAACCCTGAAAATTGTTATGGAATGACTCATTTTATTTATTTGTTTATACATTCAAACATTAAATGCTTTCAAATTACTAATTGACCTAATTGTTCTAATTAGCAAACTAAGATTTGGTGCTTGGGCTTTGATTAGAATAATTAGAAATTAGAGTAATTAGGTTAATTTGTCGGCTTACAGCCTATACCTTCCATGCTGTTCATCAGAAACCACTTTGCCGTGTTCGAGCGTAACCACGCGTTTTTTAATTGAGTTAACCAACTCACGAGCGTGGGTTGCCAAGACCACGGTGGTGCCGTAATGATTAATTTTAAGAAGCAGCTGGATTATTTCCCATGCATTAATTGAATCCAGATTTCCCGTCGGTTCGTCCGCCAACAATAAAATCGGTTTATGCGCCAAAGCGCGGGCAATGGCTACCCTTTGCCGCTCGCCACCGCTTAATTGGGCCGGGAAAGAATCCAGCCGGCGCTCCATGCCCACAAGCTCTAAGATTTTTGGTACCTCTTGGTCTATCCTTTTATTATCTAAACCGGCCACTTCCATGGCAAAACCAACATTTTCAAAAACTGTTTTCCTGGGTAATAATTTAATATCTTGATAAACGACGCCTATTTTGCGCCGCAAATACGGCAGATCCTCGGCTGTTAAGTCTTTGATGTTAAGATCTTCAATTAAAACATCGCCGTGATCCGGCTTATCCTCGCCGGTCATTAGGCGCAGTAACGAGGACTTCCCGGCTCCGGACTGCCCCACAATCGAAATAAATTCACCGGGGCTCACCACGAAATCGACATCATAAAGAGCCTTAATATCCGGTGGGTAGATTTTACTTACTTTTTTGAAATGAATCATGATATTTCCTTCGAATTAGGAATGGTTACAAATAGCTTGTATTATTTGTAATTCGCAGTCATTCGCGTATTCGTCCTTATTCGTGAATTCGAAGATAGTTATCTTCTTTCCAACGCTCTCTCAATGAACCGATCAATATTTCCGTCTAATACCTCATCAATGTTACTTGTTTCCTCATTCGTGCGATGGTCCTTAACCAATTTGTATGGATGCAAGACATATGAACGTATCTGGTTCCCCCATTCCGCCGATCGAAACTCGCCCCTTAGCTCTTTTCTTTCTTCAGCCCGGCGTTCTTCTTCCAGTTTAGCCAGTCTCGCCCGCAGCACCTCTAACGCTCTCTCCCTGTTCTGATGCTGGCTGCGCTCACTTTGAATCGAAACGGTGATTCCGGTGGGAAGGTGCGTCAGTCTCACGGCCGAATAGGTGGTGTTAACACTTTGTCCGCCGTGTCCGCGCGCGGTGGAAGTCTCAATTTTTATGTCCTTTTCATCTATCTCCAGTTCTTTGTGTGGTATTTCCGGCAAAACTTCGACTAAAGCAAATGATGTTTCGCGGGTCTTGGCCGGGTTAAACGGGCTCAAACGAACCAACCTGTGCACACCGGCCTCATTTTTTAAATAACCATAGGCATGATATCCTTTAACTTCCAACATAACGCTTTTGATGCCCGCCTCGCTGCCCTCGGATTTTGTGAGCATTTCTGCCTTCCAGCCTTTAGCTTCTACGTAACGCAAATACATTCTCAAAAGCATCTCGGTCCAATCCTGCGCGTCAGTACCCCCCGCGCCGGCGTGTATGGCTAAAACCGCATCAGCGCCGTCATACTTGCCAGTAAATAGAGTTTCCAGCTCCACTTCTTCGAAATCTTTTTCCAAATCTGACAATTGTCTAGCGAGATCAGCCTCGAGCGTAAAATCATCCTTAGCCAGATTAACTAAATCAGCCAGATCGGTAATCTGCTTGTCAAAATTATCCCAGAACTCTATTTCTTTTTTTAAGGTGTCCGCTTCCCGAGTTATCTTGGTCGCTTTTTCCGTGTCCCGCCAAAAATCAGACGCAGTCATCTGATCTTCTAGTTCGAGCCGCTTCTGTTTAGCTTGGCTGACGTCAAAAACGCCTCCTTAGGGCCTCGGCCCTTTCGCGCAGCGCGTCAATTCTCGTGTTTATTTCATCATACTGCAACATCTCTATAATTATAGCACAGAATAAAAAGTTTTCGATATATTATCCCGTGCTTCCCCAACCGCCTCTGGTTGGGGCTTCTACTTTATCTACCTCGTCCCACTCAATCTTGTCAACTTTAATAAAAAATCCCTGGCTGATCCGCTCTCCCCTTTCTACAACTACGGTTTGATCGGTGAAATTGTAAAATTGTAAAAGTATCTCATCTTCCGGACCGCAGTAATCCGAATCGATTATGCCTAGGCCATGCGGAATAAGCAGTCCCTTTTTGCGGGGCGTACTCGATCTGGACACAACAATAAAAGCATGGTCGGGCGGGGGGCAAACTATAATATTAGCCGGCACGACCGCGACTGATTTGGGCGCGATTTCGGTTCTCACGCGGGCGTATAAATCCACGGCCGCCGCCCCGGACGTGCCGTAGCTTGGCAGGGGTAAATCTTTATCAATGCGTTTAATGCTAACTTTCATAAGCTATCTAATTTTAACATATAAACTACCCTATATATAGGGTTATCTACTGCCGCCGCGTATGCTAATATTAATTAGCAATGCTAATATCATTAATTGTCGCGATCGACGAAAACAACGGGATCGGCTACCAAAATAAGCTCCCTTGGGGATACGGCCTCAAGGCCGACTTAAAGCGCTTTAAAGAGCTGACAACCGGCCACACGGTGATCATGGGACGCAAGACGTTTGAGTCCATCGGCCGGCCCTTGCCCAACCGAAACAATATTTTGCTTACTCGTGATACCGGCTTTAAGGCCGAAGGCGTGGAAATAGCCGACGCGCTGGAAAAAGCGATATCTTTAGCGCAAAGGGGCGGTGAAACTGAAGCCTTTATTATCGGCGGCGCAAATATTTTTGAGCAAGCCCTGCCGCTTGCGAACAAAATATATTTAACTCGCGTGCATGGACAATTTCCGGCCGATACTTTTTTCCCAAAAATAGAGTCCCCTCCTTGGCAAAAAACTCACAAAGAATTTCATCCTAAAGATGCAGAAAACCTATACGATACAACTTTTGAGATAAATGAAAGGAAATAGAAATGCGCGCATATCTAGACTTACTTCAAAAAATTCTTGATCAGGGTACCGAAACTCCCGATAGAACCGGCGTGGGCACGCGATATATTTTTGGCGACACCTATTTTCGCCACGATCTCTCACAAGGCTTTCCGGCCATCACCACTAAGAAACTTGCTTTTAAAATTATGCTGCGCGAACTTTTATGGTTTATAAAAGGCAGTAGTGATGTAAGCGAGCTTCAAGCTCAAAATGTACATATCTGGGACGGCGACGTTTCCTCGCCAGTCTGGGCGCCCAAAGCCAAATTCCCTGGCGATGGTGGCCGTATTTACGGCGTGCAGTGGCGCGACTGGCGTTCGGCGTTCCGCGACGAGCCAATCGACCAGTTAGCCAACGCCATCGAACTGATCAAAAAAGTCAAAACGGAAAAAAATAGTTCAGCGGGGCGCCGTATTATTGTTACGGCCTGGAATCCGGGCGAGCTCGATATGATGTGCTTGCCCCCTTGCCACATTCTTTTCCAATTTGACGTTAGCCCGGATGACCGGCTTTCTACGATAATGTACCAGCGCAGCGCGGACATGTTTCTGGGCGTGCCTTTCAATATTGCTTCCTACGCCTTGCTTACCCATATGGTGGCCCAAGTAGCCGGGCTTAAGCCCGGCTATCTAACCATCTACTTTGGCAACGCTCATATTTATCTAAATCACCTTGACGCAGTTAAGGAGCAGCTTGCGCGCGCGCCACTCCCCTTGCCTGAACTGAAATTAAATCCGGAAATAAAAAATATCAATGACTTCAAAGAAGAAGACATTGAGCTAATTAACTACCAACACCACGATCTAATCAAAGCGCCGCTAAATACACAAACCGTTAACCCGATTACTCCAACGGAGCCTGCAGTTTAGATAATATTTCATCAATCTGTTTATACAGATCCTCAAAACTGCCGTCATTATCAATTTGAAATTCGGCCGTTTTTTGCAGGTCAGCTATTTGCAGCTCGGTTTCCCTTTTATTGTCTTCCACAAAGACTTCAAACGTTTTGGTGTGATCATCCGGATTTTCACCTCTTTGCACAAGCCTCTCAAATCGTACCTTGATATGAGCATCAATCGAAATCAAATGAAAACCTTTGACTTGCAATAAATGTTTAATATCCGGCGCGCGACGGACGCCATCCACGCCGACGATATCATGCGCGTCAGCTTGCGCGTCTTTGGCTATGGCTAGCGCCAACAAATCATCGCCGAACTGGCCGCGCAAGGTAGTGGAAAGCAGCTGCATATTTTCGCGGCTATGCGGCAAATGCACCCGATCAAGAATATCCCGCAAAACTGTAGAAAAACGCACATAACCGGCATTGTGCTTTTCAACCAAATATTTGCATGCGGTGCCCTTGCCGGAAGCAATAGGGCCAATAAAACCTAAAATTATTTTGTCGCCCATGAAAATTATTT